>NZ_KV789493.1:0-32241 GCF_001807625.1 Neisseria sp. HMSC03D10 | reverse complement strand
ACTTGGGTAGCATCCAGCTGCGCTTCGGTCGCGGCTTTGTTCGATCCGGCCAATGGGGCAGCACCCAATGTGGTGTTGCTCAGTCCGCTCACTGTGCCGGTCGTACCGTCAATGCTGACAGGTTTGCCACTGTCTTGGCCGATTTTAACGGTGTCGGCAAGTTTCAGTTGTACGCCGCCTTCAACGGTGTCGCTGACAATGTTGCTGTCGCCTTTGATGTTGATCGTGCCGCCCAACGCGTATTTGTTGCTGCCTGTGGTACCGCCAACGTTGATGCCTTTGGTTACTTCTTCACCTACTTTGTCCAAAGCGTCTTGAACAGTATGTACAGGTGTACCTTCCGTACCGTCGGCATGTTTGACGGTAAAGTTAGGCGCTGCGATTGAGCCGTCTGTATCGACAGTCGTATTCAACGCTGTTGCCAACGGTTTGATTTGGCTGACGTTCACACCGTCCGTGTCTTCCGTACCTTTGGCTACTTTGGCAATCTTATTACCACCGTTACTCAGTCCGGCCGTGGTCAGAGACACTTGGCTCGGAGAATTATCCGCACCAATTTTCAGACCCTCGGTAGTCAAGACGCTGTTGCCTGCGATAACGGTTTCTGCAATCACATTGGTGGCATTGACGGCATTGAATTCAACATCGTCTGAAGTGGCTACGGTGATGTTTTTGCCGTCGCGGGTCACTTTGATGTTTTTGCCTTCTTTAATGGCTACTTCATCATCAGGACTGATTTTTTCAGACGACGTTTCTTCATTGACCTTCAGCTTCCAGCCTTTCTCGGCAGTCTCTTTCACAGACTTGATTGCGTCGTGAACCGTATTTTGGTTAGTACCACCGATATTGCTCATGGCGATATTGCCGTTGGTGTTTTCTGCGTTACCGCCCAAAATAGTTTTTAGATTCACTTGGCTAGCATTCAGCTGTTCTTCGGTTGCAGCTTGGCCTTTGGTGGCAAAGTCCGTACCGCCCAAGGTTTTGTTGGTCAGTCCGCTTACCGTGCCGTTCGTACCGTCAAGTACAATCGGAGTGCCGCCGGCTTTGCCCAACGTAACTTTGTCGTTCAAACCGAAATCAACTTTGCCTCCCGGCAGGGTTTTGGTCTTAATGTTGCCATCGGTACCGGTGTAAGTAACGGTGTCACCTAAGTTGACTTTTTCAGACGACCCTTCATCAGCGGCAATGACCAAACCTTTCTTCAACTCTTCGCCCACCTTATCCAAGGCTTCTTGAACCGTACCGACAGCGGTATTTTTCGTGCCGTCCGCTTTAGTTACGGTGAACGCGGGCGCAGCCACTTCACCCGTTGTCGGGTTGACTGTTGTGTTCAATGCGGCTGCAATCGGTTTGAGTTGCTCGACATTTACCGCGTCGGTATCCGCAGTGCCTTTGGCTACTTTGGCAATCTTATTGCCGCCGTTATCCAGACCGTTTTTAGTCAGGGATACAGGAGCGTTTGCAGCACCGTTAGAGATGGTCAATCCGCTGCCGTTCAACTCACTGCCGCCGACGGTTACTTTATTAAACTCGACGTCGTCTGAAGTGGCTACGGTGATGTTTTTACCGTCGCGGGTTACTTTGATGTTTTTGCCATCCTTGAATATTACCGTTTCGCCTGCCGCCACTTTTTCGGCAGCATCGCTGTTAGCTTGTAGGTTCCAGCCTTTTTCAGCGGTTTCTTTGACGGATTTAATCGCATCGCTGACGGTAGTCTTACCTGTTTCGCCGATGTCGGTAACCGTTACCGTACCGTTTTGGTTGGTTGAACCTGCACCCAAAACATTTGCCAGATTGGTTTGTGCGGCATTGATCTGCTCTTCTGTTGCAGCTTGACCTTTGGTAGCGAAACCCGTATCGCCCAAGGTTTTGTTGGTCAGTCCGCTTACTGTGCCTTTCGTGCCATCGATAGTAACGGGGTTGCCACCCTCCACGTTTTTGCCGATGGTTACGATATTGGCAAGACTGAAGTCGATATCCTTGTTCGTGCCACTAGTCGTAACGATATTTTTGTCTTTGCTCGTGTACTTGACGGTATCACCCAGATTGATTTTCTGGTTATTGCCGTTGTCCGCCCCGATGTTCAGACCTTTGTTCAACTCTTTACCAACCTCGGTCAATGCGTCTTGAACGGTATGTACGGTAGTACCTGCAGTACCGTCGGCATGATTGACGGTAAAGCTTGGTTTTCCGACCGTACCGTCCGCACCAATGGTCGTGTTCAACGCTGTTGCCAACGGTTTGATTTGCTCGACATTTACCGCATCGGTGTCTGCCGTACCTTTGGCTACTTTGGTGATCTTGTTGTCGCCGTTATCCAGACCGTTTTTGGTCAGGGAGACAGAAGAACCTGTCGTGCCGTTGGAGATGGTCAGTCCGTTATCCTCCAACACGCTGTCGCCTGCGGTGACTTTAGGTGTAACCAATCCTGCATTCGTCAGCGTGCTGTCGCCTGCTTTCAAGGTAGTGGCAGTTACGCTGGTCACCGTAATATCGTCATTCAGTTTGACGGTAACGTTGTTGCTATCGGCGGAAGTGGTGATGTTGCTGCCACCTTTAATGCCGACGCGCTCTCCCAGTTTTTTGCTTGAGGTCGAAGTGTTGCCGTCCGCATCAAAAGTCAGACCTTTGTCAGCCAGCTCTTTAAGCTGAGCATAATTCACAGCATCATCTTCATTTTCACCTTTAGCAACTTTGGTGATCTTGTTGCCGCCGTTGTTCAAACCGGACTTAGTCAGGGATACGGGCGAACCTGCCGTACCTTTGGCAATGTTCAGGCCGTCATTCGTCAGTACGCTATCACCCGCCTTTAAAGTATTAGCGGTTACGCTAGTCAATGTGATTTCGTCTTTCAGTTTGACTTTAATGCCATCTGCGCTTGCTTCGGTTTCAACATTTTTGTCGTCGCCTTTAAGGTTGACGGTTTCACCCAGCTTGGCTGCATCGGTTGTACCGTTATTACCCGCAAATGCAATACCCTTGCTTTCGACAGCAGTTTTTGCCTCTACGCCTTTTTGAATCTCGGCTTTTGCGGCATCTGAAAGGTCGAGTTCGTAGTTGGTGGTTTTGGTTTGGTTGGCGTTTGTCGCTTCAGTCGGATTCAATGCCAGCTTACCGTCAGCTTTTACGCTCACAGTCGTTTTATCAGCATGAACGGTATAAAGTGTCTGATTACCAGTAACTTGAGAAGCAACATGGGTATTATCGCCTGCCGCTACGATGCTGATTTTCTCGCTGTCGGCAACGGCTTTATTGATGGCATTGGCAACATCAGTTGCGGTAGCAAATGCATCGCCTGCTGTATCCGCACTGATTACGCCGCCAGTACCCGCTGTCAACGCAGATTTATTTACGTTGAACGCAACGGTGCCCCCTTTGTTTTCGGCAGTCGTACCTGTGCCGTCAACGAAGTTCAGCGTGGAATCGTCTTTAGTCAACATTTTGGCAGCCGTACCGTTGACTTGTACGCCAATGTTTTGCAATGCGCTGTCGGCTTTTTTCAAGGAGTCTTTGGTTTTGTCAGACAAATCCAGATTGTAGATAGTGACATTGGTGGTTGTATTTTCAGACGACGTCAGTTTCAAACCGTTGTCTGTACCTTCCGCAGAGACAGCCGCACCTTTGGCATTGACGGTGTAAATCGCATGACCGTCAGTCAGGCTATCGGTTTTAGTAACACTGACGACGTTTGTACCTTTTTGAACCTCGGTTTTCGCGGCTTTAACTTGTTTGTAGCTTGCTGCGTCGGTATCTACTGCGCCGTCGGCAATGTTGGTAACCTTGTTGCCACCATTGGAGAGTCCGCCCGCGGTCAGGCTTACAGTGTTGCTGCCGGAGCCGATGGTTACGCCGGAGCCGTTAACGGTCGTACCTCCAGTAGTAACGCCATCGCTGAAGGCTGCGGAAGTCAGTCCAGTCAATTCTTTTGCCAGTTTGACGTTCAGCGTGTGATTTTGGTCGTCTGAAACTACACCAATATTATTATCGGATAGCTTATTCCGATCAGTTTGTCCACCTTTGACTGCTACGGTGCTGCCGAGTTTACGGTTGAATTGGTTGCCAACATCGCCTGTAAAATTCAGAGGGCTATTAACAGCTCTATTCAAAGCGGACAGCGCATCGCCAACAGTATTGTAGTTAACTACGCTTGAAGTAGCGGGAGAATCTGAAACAACTGCATAAGTCGGCATGGAAACGCTGCCGTCAGTACCCACTTGCGTACCCAGTGCTTCAGCTATTTTCTTCAATTGGGACACATTGACTGCATCATTATCTTTGATGCCCGATTTCACATTACCAACAATGGTCGGTACGGAAGTTTGCGGGTCTTTGGCGTTCAAAGCGGCAATGGTTACATCACCGTTATATTCTTTACCACCATCTACATAAGTAAACGATACTACTTTTTGTCCGCCTACTTCTTTAACGTTGCGGGTTAAAAGCTTTCCGTCTTTATCAATATAAGAGAAAGGGGCATCATTGCTGACCGTAGTCAGAGTGTTGACGCGCAGATTATTCATTGCATCTTGGAGCTGCCCAACATTAACCGCATCATTAGTATCCGTACCTTGACCCAAATTAGTAATACGGTTTCCAGACATATTTAGTCCGCCTTTGGCAGTAACTACGCCTGTAAATTCAGGGTTATCCACCGTATTAATACTTACAGTGGTTCCCGATTGATGCAGATGTATATTTTTACCTGCCTCAAGTCGGAGGGTAGAACCACTTGTAATTTCCTGCGAAGAATGATTTTCGGCACGACCATTGGTTCCGGTAGCAACAGCCGTGTCTAATTGAAACGATTTAAAGGCTGACGTTTTCAAAGACGCAATTGCCCTATCAACGGTATTTTCACCCGTACCACCAATATTATTCATGGTAATACTGCCGTCTTCAGCCAACTGTGCATTATTACCCAATACATTTTTAACGGTTTTGGCAGTATTGCCCAAAACGTTTTGTACCGCATACAGCTGGCTGCCGTTGATGGCATCGGTAGAAGTATTAGAGATTTCACCCGGAGCAACGTTTTTCAATTGACGTTCGTAGTTTTTAGAACCAAAGGATACTTGGTCGCCGGAGGTAATATGGTTACCACCTGCAAAGCCTGAGTATTTCAGATTGTTGACAGTAGCTTCGTTGACTTCGGTTGCATCGGTTGTAGTCGTACTGCCCGCACCGATTGCCACAGAGTTGCCTTTGGTGGCTTTCGCGCCCATACCGAATGCGGCAGAGGCGACGCCTTCAGCAATCGTACCCGTACCAAAGGCTGTGGATAATTCGCCTATTGCCTGTGATTTAGTACCGATGGCTACCGCAGCTTCGCCTGAGGTCGTATGAGTATAACTATCTTTACCAGTTGCCATCACATCACCGGTATAGTTTTGATAAACCTCTTTAACCGTTTTACCCGTACCGTCTACAGTTTTCACTGCAACGGTATCCCAGTCGTCCGCACCGATGGCGATAGAAGAATTGCCTTTTGCGTCTACATTGTTACCGATGGCAGTAGATTGATCGCCCCATGCATTGGCATATGCACCGATAGCAACGGTTTGATTGTAATCATCTTCAGCCGAAGCTGGTTTTGCAGGATTGGTTGCAGAAGCGTTAAAGCCAATGACGACAGAGCGCGAGTTATTAGATCGAGCCTGATCACCGATAACAACAGAGCTAAATTTCAAAGCCCGTGCGTCATTACCGATCGCAACTCCCGCGGATTCAGCTGCATGACTGGATTTACCGATGGCGATGCTATTACTATAATCGGCGTTTGCGCCATTACCTAAAGCGATAGCGTTTTCCAAACGGGTATGGCTGTTCAAACCAAGCGCCAAAGAAGCCTCGCCGTCTGCATTGGCAGCACGTCCTAACGCAATAGAATCAGTTTTCCAAGCATTATTGCCCGAGCCGATAGCGATAGCATATCTTTTGTCAGCCTTCGTACCTGCACCGAATGCAATCGTGTCAGCATCATTAGCAACAGCCCCTTTACCGATTGCCATTGCCCGATTTTGCACAGCATCGGCACTAGTACCGATAGCAACAGTATCTTCTCCTTTTGCTTTGCTTTCATTACCTACCGAAACAGCATTCAAATTCAGAGCTTGTGCTTGTCGACCTACTGCTACAGAGCCTATTGCTTGAGCATTAGCGTTGAAACCGAATGCTGATGCACCTGCTTTTTGAGCTTTGGCATATGGACCAACGGCAGTAGTAGAATCATCAGTAGCTCTTGAGCCATCACCTACAGCCACGCTGGATTTACCTGATGACTCAGTATCCTGACCACCTGCAAACGAGTTTTGACCATAGGCATTTGCTTTTTGGCCGATAGCGGTTGCATTTTTACCGTTTGCTTTACTTAGCGAACCGACGGCGACCGAACCTTCACCCGTAGTCTCACCATTCACATTAAGTACAGAGTCTGCTGCCGCCTCAACGGTAGCCTTGCTACCAATTGCAACCGCATTGCTTGCAGCCGCTTTGGCTTCAGGGCCGGCAGCAATCGCGTTTTCGCCAGTTGCGCCGTCGTTGTTGTAGTTGGCTTTTGTTTGATCTGTGCTATTTACGCTATAAAAATGGGTTTGCGACGTACCGGTCAGCTTACCGTCAACAACCTTGATGGTTTTGTCGTCCACCTTAACGTCGTATTTGATTTTAGTATTGCCGTTTGCTTCGGTATCAACGGTAACGGTAGTTGCATTGCCGTCGGCAAATTGCACGCTTTCTCCGGGCGTAATAATGCCCTTCGCCGTGCCCGCATTATCTTTGACGGCAAAGCCTTGGTTGACGTAAGTATTGAGATTGGTCAGCACATCAGCGACGCTCCGAGCAGGAGTTGCATTGAAGTTAACTGTACCATTACCTACCGTATTCGGCGTAGCACTGCCTTTGAGCACGTTATAAGACGGCAGCGTTACCGTACCTTGACGGTTTGTAGGATCAGTACCCACAGCCGCACCGCCACCCAATGCATTGGCAACCGCTTTGGCGATATTGCCCGAACCAGCATGGAGCGCGTAAAGCTGGCTGCCGTTAATCGCATCGGTAGAAGTTGCAGTGATTTCACCTGGTGCGACATGTTTGAGTTGACGTTCGTAACCAGCCGAACCGAAAGAAACTTGCGAACCTGGGGTAATGTGTGTCGTTCCCGCAAAACCGCCGTAAGTAATACCATTAACTGTCGCAGTTGTTACAGCCGTTGCATCGGTATTAGTGTGCGACCCCGCACCGATGGCGACGGACTTATCCTGAGTAGCGGACGCACCCACACCGAACGCTGATGCACCCAAACCGCTAGCGATCGTACCCGGACCAAAAGCCGTAGACAAAGCACCTGTCGCCTGCGCCTTCACACCTACCGCAACCGCTGCCGTAGCAGACGTAGTACCTTGATAACCACCGGACATATCAGAGCCAGTCAATGCCTTGTACTGTGTATTTACGCTTTTTTTTGCATCATCCCAGTCATCACCACCAATGGCAATCGACGAATCGCCCGTTGCACGGGTATTGTTACCAATGGAAGTTGATTGCGCACCTGAAGCATAAGCCTGCGGACCAATGGCAACCGCTTGTGTTGTACCTGTCGCTCTTGCTTGCCAACCAAGGGCTACACTCTGTCTATTTTGTGCCAGTGCGGCAGCATTGGCATCCACGCCAGAACCGATGGCAACAGAATCCTCTCCAATCGCCTGTGTATTAAAACCGACCGCAATCGCCCTTCCAGCTCCTGTCACTCCACTATACAAACCCCTTGCAAACGAATTTTTACCAATAGCAATCGAATTAGCTAGCGTCGCTTGCGCACCTGTACCAACGGCAATAGTATCACTGGCCTGAGCTTGTGCACCCTGACCAAATGCCAATGCCTTTGCAGCTGTCGAAGCAGCACCTTTACCAATAGCAACAGCTTCTGCCCCCGTTGCTTGCGTATTTGCACCAATAGCGACCGTACTGATTTCCTTCGCTTGTGCTTCCGTACCCACAGCAATTGCATTGTTGCCACGTACGGTTAAATTGCTACCCACACCGATAGCACCATCACCGCTAACGCCTTGATTTGTTATTCTGCCCGAATCATTGTTACCAATCGCAATGGCACTTGTTCCATTAACATTAGTATCCGCACCAATCCCTATTGCCTTTTGACCAGTTGCCTGAAGATTAACACCGATAGCAATGGAATTATTACTATTCGCAATAGTCGTATGAGTTGAGTTTGGACCGATTGCCAAAGCCCCATTAGTTTTAGCTTGTGCATTATTACCAATGGCAAGAGCACCCGTTCCATTTGCTGAAGTCGAGCCGTCACCAATAGCAAATACCGCCCCACCTGTTGCA
This sequence comes from Neisseria sp. HMSC03D10, assembly GCF_001807625.1. NCBI lineage: Bacteria > Pseudomonadati > Pseudomonadota > Betaproteobacteria > Neisseriales > Neisseriaceae > Neisseria > Neisseria sp. HMSC03D10. Next base: position 23,892 of record NZ_KV789493.1, on the reverse strand, counting down.
GGTTTTGCATTCATCGCAGCCCAAGCCCCTTCGGAAAATCCCAATAATGCCGCGCTCAACGCCGTCAGCCTGAATAAGGTTTTCAGACGACCTTCCTCTGAGGCGCGCATATCCCCTTCAGCACCTTCGCTACTTGATTTGACACGTCCCTTCGCCAATTCGGAAGTAACGACGAAAGAGCCGATGGTACGGTTCCATACTACTTTGAAAATCTTATTCATAACAATCTCTCTTGGTTGGATTTATTAAAAAATATCAGATTGAATTCAAGCATATACAATCAAAACAAGACGGACTCCCCGCACTGTCCCGCCGCCAAATCTTCTTCTTCTTCAGGCACACGCGGATTTTATGAGACAGGCATTCATTTATTTTGTTTATATATTATTGAAAATCAACCAGACTGACGCTAATTGTCACTTAAGTACAATTTTTAGAACATATCTATATCAGTAGATATAGTATAGAAACTTCATCAAATTGCCGCTTATACAAAATAAGCTCCGATAATCTTTAAGTTTCTTTTATTTTTTAACTCATATTTACTTTTACAAGTGGAACTATGTATGGAATCCTGCAATTTTTATGCCAAACTCTCATACTGCATTTATGGCTATGTCGTTTTATATTATATTTATATTTGAATGAATATAATGAAAAATTTTAAGATGCCGTTGCAACGGTATTGATTTGTAGAATTAATCCTTCACTCTGCTTTTACCGTCTTCTAGCGTAAGGAAGGGAATTGACAGCAGGAGCCTGCGTCAGTCCGGGAAAATACAACTGTTCCTCTGCCATAACTCCCGTCAACTGTATTCGTGGGCATAGCCCGCGCTACATCCGATCTTTTAAACTCTCACTAGCGGGCATAGGGAAAACGACGCAAAAAGGTCGTCTGAAAATGCGTGCATCGCAAGCCCGATGCTTTTTCAGACGACCTTCTTAAAACAGGTTGCTATAAACCGTAACGCGGACTTTGCCCGCGACAATACAACTTTCCTTCTGCCTTTACCCCCACCAACTGCATTCGTGGGCATAGCTCACGCTATAGTGGATTAAATTTAAATCAAGACAAGGCGACGAAGCCAAAGACATTACAAATAGTACGGCCAAGGCGAGGCAACGCCGTACTGGTTTAAAGTTAATCCACTATACATTCCGATCTTTCAAACTCTCGCTAGCAAACATAGGAACACAACGCAAAAAGGTCGTCTGAAATATCCATAGCGGGTTTCGCTACTTTTCAGACGACCTTTTGAAGGTGGATTGCAATAAAGCTATAAAAAAGAATCAACGCCCCATTTCGCTCTGCATGGCGCGGATGCTTGCCTGCCTGTCGCTGACATCACGGGTCAGGCGGTTGATTTTTGCCTGATCCCCCTGACGGCGGGCGGCGGCAAGTTGGGATTGGGCACGCGCTAGTGCGGCCTGCTCGTTGCGGACTTCTTTTTGAAGGATTTGCTTACGCGACATTTGAGGCTTCGCAGGTGCGGATACAACGGGCGCAGGAAGGATTTTCGCTTTGCGGTTCATCTCTGCGGCACGCGCTTTGGCGGCTTTGGTATCCGGCTGGTTGCGCAGTCTCACATCCAGGCGGGGATTGGCGGCTTCTGCGGTGTTGGTTACGCTGCTTACTGCCGGACGCGGAAGGATTTTAATGTCGTCAATTTCGGGGGCTGCCTGACCGATGGCTTCTTTTAGGTTGACCGTTTCGGGAACAGCGCTGTCGGCTTCTTCGCTGCTGACGGTCGCGCTGCCGTCAACATGGGACACGGTACATTCGGCACCGGTTTTCTGGTTGGTAAAGACAATGCCGTTTGCGGTTTTGCAGATATAGGTAACGGGATTTGCGGATACGGCTGAACTGCTGAGGCAGAGCGCAGCCGCAAGGATATAGGGTATCGGTTTCATGGCGGCCTCAAGATTGGCGGGAAGCGGGCATTATACTATGCTGCCGGTTAGGGAATTTCAACTTATCTTTCAAGAATGTTAAATTCAGCGATTTACAGAAAATAGGGGTCGTCTGAATTCTGTTTTTCAGACGACCTTTTTTCCATATGCCTTCGGGCAAAATTCGCACTACCGCTCAGTGGAGGCATTTCCCGCCGCTGCTTCCCACAACTCCCTCTTCTTCCCTGCCGTCAGTTTTTTGATGGCGATTTCCTGTTTCAATGCCTCGCTTTTGGAGAGGTCGTCTGAAACGATACGCATCGCCGTCGGTTTGTTCAGCCGCGTGTATTTCGCGCCTTTGCCGGCGAGGTGGGCGGCAAACCGCTCTTGCGGGCGGTTGCTGATGCCGCAGTAAAGCGCGCCGTTTTCGCACAAAATCAGGTAAACGCTCCAATTTTCCGCGCTCATGCGTCTGCTTCCTTGGCGAAACTTTCTGTGAAAATACGGACGGCGGCTTCGGTTTTGGCGGACTGGACGCGGTAAGGCGTCACCAAATAAAGGCTGACCGGCGGCAGCGTCCATTCGGGCAAAACGGTTTTCAGACGACCTTGGGCGATTTTTTCCCGAACTTCGCCGCCCACTTGCAAAGACAAACCGAAGCCGCGTTCAGTCAGGCTGCGGACGGCAGCAAGATGCGTGCAGGCGATGCTGTCGGCGACGTCGAGAAAATAGCTTTCGCCGCCGTGTTGCAAGGTCGTGCGGACGGGCAGGAAGTGCAGCCAGCGGTGGGCGTGAAGCTGCGAGGGATGGGTAATGGGCGCATGGCGGTCGAGATAATCGGGCGCGGCGCAAATGGTGTACGGCCAGGTAACGAGATGACGCGCAACCAAATTGGGATCGTCCAAAGCGCGGTCGCCGCCGCGTATGGCGATGTCGGTTTGGCTGTGTTGCAGATTGTCCAAGGTATCGCTGAAATTGAGGACGGGGCGGATTTTGGGAAACTCGGTTCGCAATCTTGAAAATGCCGTCTGAAAAGCGCGGGACTCGATGACGGTGGAAGTCAGGGAAATACGCAATTCGCCGACGGGTTCGGTTTTCAGATTGTCGATAACGGTATGCGTATCGGCAACAGTCGTGGCAAGGCGGCGGCAGTATTCGCCTAACGCTCTGCCGGCATCGGTAGGCGAAAGGCTGCGCGTGCTGCGGTTTAACAGCTTGATGCCGTGCAGGGTTTCGAGGCGGTTGATGTGCTGGCTGACGGCAGACGGGGTCATGCCCAGTGCGGCAGCGGCGGCGTTCATGCTGCCGTGTTCGAGGACGGCGGCGAAAACGAGTAGGGGTTTGATGTCTTGCATTCTATTTCTATTATTTAGTTCAACTTCACAATCATAACAGCAAAACAGGGATTATCAAGCGTTTCAGACGACCTTACAATGCGTTCATCTAATTAATCACATCTCAACAAGGAGTCAAACATGAAAATCGCAGTCATCGGTGCAACAGGTTATGTCGGCAACGCAGTGGTTCAAGAATTGGCAGGTCGCGGTCATGAAGTGACCGCTTTCGCGCGCAATACTGATAAAGTGTTCCAGGCGCAAAATGTTGCCGCCGTCTCCGCAGACGTGAACGCGGCAGATTTTGCCGACAAGCTGGCAGGCTTTGACGCCGTGGTCAGCGCGTTCAATCCCGGCTGGACTAATCCCAATATCGGCGCGGATTTTACACGCGGCGCAAACAGCATCGTCGAAGCGGCAAAAACGGCGCAAGTGCCGTATCTCTTAATCGTTGGCGGCGCAGGCAGCCTGTATGTTGCACCTGATTTGCAAGTTGTCGATACGCCCGACTTCCCCAAAGCCATTTACGACGGCGCCAATGCCGCACGCCATTTATTGACCGCACTCCTGCCGCGCCGAGATGTGAACTGGTCTTTCGTTTCCCCTCCGGCACGACTGGGCGCGGACGGCGGGTTCAGCGAAGACAAAACCGGCAAATACCGCTTGGGCAAAGACGATTTGCTGATGGACGGTGAAATTCCGGCAGGCATCAGCGTGGCGGATTTGGCAGTCGCCATCGCCGACGACGCGGAAAACAAAACGCATTTGTTTGAACGCTTTACCGTTGCCGCCGCTTAACCGCCGTCTAGGGCAAAGGTCGTCTGAAAACCTTGGAAATCAGGTTTTCAGACGACCTTTTTAATTTTAGACCGTGCCTTATGAAATCCTTAAGCTTGGTTAATTTACGAAAATATTTTGGAATCCATCACCTATCACTCATTTGTATTTACGATGCAAATTTTTATAACTAGAGAAATAATACACATTAAAAACAACAAGATTTATTGCATTGCGTCATTATTGTTTTATAATATATGCATATTTTACACATGCCATCGTATTTACCTATGCCATATTTTGCATGAAGCGTAAAACTTTTTTTTCCTCTTTTACTCTAAACTTGCGAACAGCTCTACCTCTTTACCTGCCCGCCTCCCACAGGCAGGCACGACGCGAATCCAATAAGGTCGCGTCTATTTGTTTTCCATCACATGAGACCTATCATGAAAAATACCACCATTCAGAAATTTGCAGATAAAACCGCCAAAATCGGCATCGTCGGCTTGGGCTATGTCGGCCTGCCGCTGATGCTCCGCTATGTGGACATCGGTTATCAGGTTTTGGGCTTCGACATCGACAAAACCAAAGTCGACAAACTCAACAAAGGCGAAACCTACATCGAGCATATTCCTGCCGAGAAAATCGCCGCCGCTTCAAACAGCCTGTTTGAAGCCACCACCGACTTCTCCCGCATCGGCGAAGTGGAAGCCGTGATTTTGTGCGTACCGACTCCGTTGAACAAATACCGCGAGCCGGACATGAGCTTTGTTATCGACACTACCGACGCAGTGAAACCTTACCTGCGCGCCGGTCAAGTGTTGTCTTTGGAATCCACCACCTATCCCGGCACAACCGAAGAAGAATTGCTGCCGCGCGTTGAAGAAGGCGGCTTGAAAGTCGGTAAAGACGTGTTCTTGGTGTACTCTCCGGAACGCGAAGACCCGGGCAACCCGAATTTTGAAACCCGTACCATCCCGAAAGTCATCGGCGGTCATACCCCTGCTTGTTTGGAAGTCGGTATCGCGCTGTATCAGCCTGCCATCGACAAAGTCGTACCGGTAAGCTCCACCAAAGCCGCCGAGCTGACCAAGCTTCTGGAAAACATCCACCGCGCCGTGAACATCGGCTTGGTGAACGAGATGAAAATCGTCGCCGACAAAATGGATGTCGATATTCACGAAGTCATCGCCGCCGCGGCAACCAAACCGTTCGGCTTCGTTGCCTACTATCCCGGTCCGGGCTTGGGCGGTCACTGTATCCCCATCGACCCGTTCTACCTGACTTGGAAAGCGCGCGAATACGGCGTGAACACCCGTTTCATCGAGTTGGCAGGCGAAGTGAACTCCCACATGCCCGACTACGTCATCAGCAAAGTGGGCCTGGCTTTGAACGAACACAACCGTTCCATCAAAGACAGCAAAATCTTGGTTTTGGGTATCGCCTACAAGAAAAACGTGGACGACATGCGCGAAAGTCCGTCTGTGGAAGTGATGGACCGCCTGCACAAATTGGGTGCAAACATTTCCTACTCTGACCCGCACGTGCTTGAGTTCCCGTACATCCCCGGCCACCACTACTTCGACCTGAAGAGCGAGCCGCTGACGCCGGAAACCATAGCGAAATACGACTGCGTGGTGCTGACGACCGACCATGACAAGTTTGACTACGACATGATTGCCGAACACGCCAAACTGATTGTCGATACGCGCGGCAAGTTCCCTGCGAAAAACCCGAAAGTCGTGAAAGCGTAACACCTTTGATGATTGAGGCGGACTGCTTGCCGACAGCTCTCGGCAGGCAGTCGGCTTTCTTAGACCGTTTGTTTTCAGACGACCTAAGAAAGCCCTTATTTATATGATGCTGCTGCGTTTTCAGGTCGTCTGAAAATCTTGGCGGCAACAAACCCCACCTATTTATGAATATAAGAAAAATACTCGGTTATGCCTTAGGCCCGATAGGCAGCGCGGCTTTCGGCATCCTCTCGCTTCCGCTGATTTCATGGTACTACCCTGCGGAAGACATCGGCCGCATCGTCTTACTGCAAACCATCTCCGGTCTGGCCATCCTGATTTTGGGGCTGGGTTTGGATCAGGCGTATATCCGCGAATATTACGCCGCTAAAGATAAAGCGTCCCTGTTTAAATCCATCAGCCTGTCGCCGTTCGTTTTGACGACTGTCGTGATTTTGGCGGTGCTTGTATGGAATACGGCTTGGCCGGCAGATTTGATTTTTGATTTGCCAGATAAAACCTTGGGCTTGCTGTTTTTAATTTTCCTGCTGACCTGCCTGTTTGCGCGGTTTCTCTCCCTAATACTGAGGATGCAGGAAAAAGCCGTTGCCTTTTCCCTCAGCCAACTTACACCGAAATTCCTGATTTTGGCGTTGGTTTTGTTATTCGTTTTCAGCGGTGTCGAAACTGATACCGTCAGTCTTGTTCTTGCCTACACCGTGGCGCAAGTATTGACTGTCGCCGTTTTGACATACCAAACCAGACATGAACTGCGCGCTGCTGCGCGCGCTCCTTGGTCGTCTGAAACCCATCATGCGAGCCTGCGCTACGGTTTACCCTTGGCATTCGGGAATTTGGCTTATTGGGGATTGACCTCAATCGATCGTTTTGCGCTCAAACAGTGGGCGGGTTTGAATGAGCTTGGCATTTACTCGATGGCGGTCAGCTTCGGCGCGGTTGCCCTGATTTTTCAAAGCGTATTCTCAACCATTTGGGCGCCTTTGGTGTTCAAATGGGTGGAAGACAAAACCCATTTGGATAAAATCGGCGGCATCACCCTTTCGATGACCGAATTAATCAGTGCGATGATTTGTTTTATCGGCATTTTCTCGCCCGTCGTTACTTGGATATTGCCCGACAAATACGCTCCGGTACAGTTTTTGCTGCTCTCATGCATGTTGTATCCGCTGTTTTATACGCTTACGGAAGTCAGCGGTATCGGATTGAACGTTGTTAAACGAACTTGGTTAATTACAGCAGTCAACATTGTCGCTTTTGCCATCAATTTCAGTCTGCTGTCGCTACTGGTTCCCCATTTGGGGGCGCGTGGTGCAGCCATAGCGAGCGCAATATCGTTTTGGGTGTTTTGCATCATCAAAACCGAATTTTCATCTAGGGTGTGGCGTCCTCTGCCGCGGCTGAAAATTTATACCAATACCGCTTTGAGCGTACTGCTTTGCCTGAGCTACACCTATTTCGGCACAAAGGAAAATTATCCGTTGTTCGCCTTGCTTTGGCTGGCAGGACTCTCCTATCTGATATGGCGTCGCAAGTCGTCCCTTATTTCGGCAGCAGCTGCTGTCAAGAGTCGTCTGAAAAGATAATCCGAAGGAAGCGGCAGTTTTCAGACGGACACAAAACCATCGGAACTGAAACTTTTCGGCCGATATACCGCCCAATACATTACCGACGCATTCAGTCGGATTCTGCGGTCAGACAAATTGTTTCTGCATATAATAATATTTCCGAAACCGTCCCACCTCAGGAAACAAAGTGAAACTCAAAACACAGACTTTATACATTACGCTGATATACACGATTTCAACCGCCTATATGCTGGGGCCGATGCTGTCGTACAAAGCCGGTATTCCGCGTATCGACAACCCCCTGACTATCCTGCTGCTGCCTACTGCCCTACTGATTTTTGCGTTAGAGTCCAAACGGTTCAACGGCAAAGCAGGCAGGATGTTGGCAGCGCTTGCCATCATGTGCGGTTGGGGCGGCATCCATCTGTTTATTACCACGCTGGATTCGGTCAGGATTATGGATACGTTTTTCTTCCTGTCCCTACCCAGCCTGTTTTATCTGCTGTACCTGGTATTGAGCCGACATGAAAATCCGATGGCGTTTATCCGCCACCTGCTGCTTTTTTTCTGCGCATTTATCATCATCCCGCCCGCTGTGGAGATTTTGACCGGCATCCAATTCGTTCAAGCAGATGAAGTATTGGCCATTGATGCGGGGATTATTAAGGGTTTCTTCTTTAACCCTAACAACTTAGGCACGACCGCCCTCTGTTTTGCGCCTGCCGTTTTAGTATTTTTCAATATTGATGTCAGTAAAAAAGAATACTTGCTCGGCTTGATACTTTTTTTATGTTTGGGCGTAGTCATTTTTGCCAGTGCGTCGCGTACCGCTACCCTGTGTTACATCATTTTATTTATCCTGAACTTGATTTACCGTAACAACGGGCTGTTTACGCTGATGACCATAGGTGTTACAGGCGCAGGATTGTCGATGATTCCGAAACAGTACATTGCCGATTTCCTGCTCTCCCTGCACGGTAATGCCTTTTTGGAAAATATTTCCTCACGCCTGTATTTGTTCCTGTTTGATTTGGAAAGCGACAATTCGGTCGGCTACCGTCAGGAAATCTATAACTATTTCTGGGAACATCCGCCATTCCTGCTGTTGGGCTATGGTCCGAAAAAATTCCAAGAATATTTCGGCGGCCACTTGAGCGACAGCCTGGCGTTTGAAAACCCGCACAGCTTCCTTATCGAGCTATACCTCGGTTTCGGTCTGATTTCGCTGACGGCTTTTTTGTTCTATGCCGCATACTATTTCTTCTGCGTCGCCGCAGGCAGGAATATGAAAAGCAAACAGCGCGTCATTGGGTTGGCAGCAATGGGATTGTTCCTTTTGGCAGGTTTTATCCCATCCACCATTTTTCGTATGCCCTTCATCTGGCTGCCCTGCTTTTTGATTTTCCTATACAGCGTCCTGCCGCAGCGCGATACGGCGTATAACGCGTACCGATACACCCCTTGATAGAAAACACGATATGAAAAAAATTGTTTTGACTACTTCCATGTCCGGCCTCGGCGGCACTGAAAACGCGACCTTCCGCTTAGGACGGTTGCTCAGGCAGCGTGGCCACGAGGTTGTCCTTGCCTCTTCCGATGGCCCACTCATCAAAGAAGCCCAAGCCTTGGGCATCCAATGGCGTCCTATTGATTTTTATCAGGGCGGCATCTTGGGCTACATCAAGGGCATGTTCGCCTACATGAAGATGTTGAAACAGGAAAAACCCGACATCGTCCACTGCCAAATGGCGCGCATCGTTCCCGCCTGCGCCATCGCAGCAAAAATAGCTTCTCCCAAAACCAAAGTGTTCTACCACGCGCGCGGTCTGGATGCTGAAACTTATCCGAAAATCGCCAAACTTTTCGACAAGCTGGGCGTATATATCATCGGCAACTGCAGACACGAACAGGAAAAACTCATCCGCCACGGTTTCCCTGCCAACCGCATCACCTACACCTACAACGCCCTGCACAAAGCCGATTACGTTCCTGAAAAAACCGCCAAAGACTACGTCATGCTCGGCACGCTGTCGCGCTTGGATACCGTCCGCGCCGTGCATGTGATGCTGGACATCTTTAAGAAAATGGTCGACCGCAATATGCCCGTGCGCCTGAACGTAGCAGGCATAGGCGAAGAAATGGACAATCTGAAAGCGCAAGCGAAACGCCTGGGCATAGACGACAAAGTCACCTTCCTCGGCGGCGTGCGCGATTTGACCGGCTATTTCAAAGACGTGGATATTTTGGTGAACACGCCGCACTGCATCGGCGACCACGGTGCAGGCGTCGGCAACAACATCCTTGAAGCTGGCCTCTACGACACGCCCGTCGTGACCTACAACATGGGCGGCATTTCCGAAATGGTCATTACCGGAGAAACCGGATACTGTTTCCCCTTCGGCGAAGACGAAGCCTTTATCGAAGCCGTCGATCAACTCATCAAGCAGCCCGAGCTGCGCGAAAAAATGGGTAAAGCCCTGCATAAACACGTTGAGACCTTGTGTTCCGATGATGAAATCTATCGCACCACAATGGCCGCTTACGATATGTGAGGTCGTCTGAAAATATGAACATCACCATCGTCGCCCCCTACTGTTCGCTGCCGTCCGAGCCGCATTTCAACCGCTTCTGGTATCTAGCAGAGCTGTTGTCGCAGTCTCATGACGTATTGCTGATTACCAGCAATTTCAAACACTACGACAAATCTTTCAGACGACCTGAAGATGCCGAATCTGCCTCGCAAGGTCGTCTGAAAGTCATGCTGCTGGAAGAGAGCGGCTACGGCAAAAACGTCTCGCTGGACCGCGTCAAAAGCCATCATGTGTTCGTCAAACATTTTGAGCAATGGCTGAATAACTGCCGCACGGGCGAACAAGACGTCGTCTTTTCCGCCTATCCGCTGATCGCCACCAACCTGCTTTTGGGCGGACACAAAGCGCGTTTGGGCTACAAGCTGATTATCGACGTGCAGGACGTATGGCCGGAAGCCTTCTCCTCGGTCGTGCCGTTTTTGAAAAAAATCCCGCACAACCTGCTGCCCTTCTCCTCACGCGCCAACCGTGCCTACCGCTACGCCGACGCGCTGGTTGCCGTATCTCAGACCTACCTCGACCGAGCCAAAGAAGCCAATCCGAACGTACCCGGCGAAGTCGTCTATATCGGCGCGGATTTTCCGAAACTCGATGCCGCGCCGGCAAAAGACTTCGGCGACGACAAAACCCGCTTCTTCTACTTGGGTACGCTCAGTTACAGCTATGACGTGGAAACCGTGTGCAAAGGCGTTCGGAAACTGTTGGACGGCGGCGAAAATGTAGAGCTGCACATCATGGGCGGCGGCCCCGATTTGGACAGGCTCAAACAATACGCCTGCGACGGTATTAAGTTTTACGGCTACATCCCCTACGCCGAAATGATGTCGGTCGCCAAGGGCTGCGACATCTCCGTCAACGCCATCCATTCCTACGCCATGCAGTCGATTACCAACAAACTGTCCGACTACATGGCATTGCAAAAACCGATTTTAAACAGCCAGGTCAACGACGAAGTTGCCGAAGTCCTCACCCTGCTGCCGCACGCGGACTACCGTTCCGGCGATGTAGACAGCTTCGTCCAAGCCGCCAAAGACATTCTGGCGCGCAAAAACGACCCCGTTCAATCCGACGAAATCGTCCGCCGTTTCAAGCGCGACGTGGCGTATCAAAAAATCGTCAACCTGATTGAAAGATTAGCCCATGAGTAAATTCTTCAAACGCCTGTTTGACATCATCGCCTCCGCCTCAGGACTGATTTTCCTCTCGCCCGTATTTTTGATTTTGATATACCTCATCCGCAAAAACTTGGGCGAACCGGTATTCTTCACCCAAGAGCGGCCGGGCAAAGACGGCAAACCGTTCAAAATGATCAAATTCCGCTCCATGCGCGATGCGGTCGATAAAGACGGCAACCCGCTGCCCGACAGCGAGCGGCTGACCCCTTTCGGCAAGAAGCTGCGCGCGACAAGCTTGGATGAACTTCCTGAGCTTTGGAACGTTCTAAAAGGAGAGATGAGCCTGGTCGGCCCAAGACCGCTGTTGATGAGCTACCTGCCGCTTTACAACGAATTTCAAAACCGCCGCCACGAAATGAGGCCCGGCGTAACCGGTTGGGCGCAGGTCAACGGGCGCAACGCGCTTTCGTGGGACGAAAAGTTCGCACACGATATTTGGTATATCGACCATTACAGTTTTTGGCTGGATATGAAAATCCTGTTTTTGACGGTCAAAAAAGTCTTTATCAAAGAAGGCATTTCGGCTGAGGGAGAAGCCACTATGCCGTATTTCACAGGGAATGACACAGATGAAAAAAAATAACGTACTTATCCTTTCCGCAGGAAGACGAGTTGAATTGGTACAGGATTTTCAAACCGAAGCCGCCAAGTTTTCAGACGATGTCAAGATTTTGACGACGGATTTGGTTCCACGCATGTCTTCCGCCTGTCACGTTTCCGACGGTTCGTTTGAAGTGCCGCTGATCGGTTCCAATTCGTATATCGACAGCATCTTCGATCTGGCGGTACGCGAAAACATCGGTTTGATCATCCCGACCATAGATACCGAACTGCAAAAACTCGCGAATGAACGCGACCGCTTCGAAGCGGCAGGTATCCACATCGTCGTTTCCGATGCGGACTTTATTGCGCAATGCCGCGACAAACGTAAAACCGCCGACCTATTTGCCCACTACGGCATACGCTCGCCCGAAATTTACGACCGCGAGAAGTTGGTTTTCCCTTGCTTCGCCAAACCTTACGACGGCAGCCGCGCCATCGGTGCCAAACGGATCGACACGCCTGCCGATCTGACACCTGAAGTTTTGGCAGACCCCAAATTAATGTTCTGTCAGCTTATCGATATCGAAAACGAATTTTCCGAATTTACCGTCGATATGTATTACGACCGACAAGGTCGTCTGAAATGCACGATTCCGCGTAAACGCTTGGAAGTGCGTACCGGCGAAGTCAGCAAAGGCATCACCCGCAAAAACAGCCTCTACCAAACGCTGCTGGAAAAAATGGCGGTATTGGAAGGCGCGCGCGGCTGCATTACGGCGCAGTTCTTCTGCAACGAAGAAACCGGCGAATTCTACGGCGTGGAAATCAATCCCCGCTTCGGCGGCGGCTTCCCGCTGACGTATGCCGCAGGCGGCAATTACCCGGGCTGGCTGATGCACGAATACTTCCGCAACGAAGAAATCCCGTTTTCAGACGACTGGGAAAACAACCTCATCATGCTGCGCTACGATGCCAAGGTCTTGGTTCATGAAAACGATTAATCCCGAAACCGCCGTCATTGTCTTCGACTTGGACGATACGCTGTACTCGGAATACGAATACAAGCTCTCCGGCATCCGTGCGATCGTCGATACCGTCGCCGCCCTGTATCCCGATTGGGATTCAGACGACCTATGGCGCAGTATCGACCCCGACGGCAAAGACTGGCTGGACAAGTTGTGCCGCCACTGCGGTTTCAACGAATCGGAAAAACAGGTTCTTCTGTGGCAATACCGGCTGCACCGCCCGACGCTGACGCCGTATGCCCCGCATGATTTCCTGTCCGAGCTGACCGCGCCCTTCGCCGCACGCGCACTGATTACCGACGGCAGAAGCCTGACCCAACGCTTGAAACTGGAAGCCTTGGGGCTGTATTCCCTGTTTGACGACATCCTCGTCTCCGAAGCCTGCGCTTCGGAAAAACCCGACGGCAAACGCTTCTGCTATTTACAAGACAAATATGCCGGCAAGGCAGACTGTTTCATCTACATCGGCGACAACCTTTCCAAAGACTTCATCGCGCCGAACGCTTTGGGCTGGATTACCATAGGCTTGCGTCCCTCCGGGCGTAATATCCACATTCACCCGCCTGAAAGTTTTAGTACAGAATATCATCCCGCTTTTTGGATTGACTCCCTTCAAGATTTAGCTTCCCTAATCGATTCAATCATTTAGCCATTACATAATCAAACGTACACTCACAATGCCAAAAGGACTATTTCATGACAAAAATATTATTCATGGGACGTAAACGGCTTTCCGCCAACCTGCTCCGGCTCTTATCTTCACAAAACGGCATCGAAATCGTCGGCGTACTGACCGACAGCCACCTGCAAGGCTCGCCGACGGCCGCCGCCGCCAAAGAATTGGGCTTGCCGCTCTACACTTTCGACACCGCCTTGGAAGCAATGAAAGAAGGTCGTCTGAAATACGACTTGGGCTTGTCCGTACTCTACTGGCGCAAACTGCGCGACGAATTCCTGACCGTCCCGCGCTTGGGTACGATCAACTTCCACCCGGCCCTGTTGCCCGAATACAAAGGCACGGGCGGCTACAACCTTGCCATCATGGACGAATTGTCCGAATGGGGCAGCACCGCCCACTACGTCGATGCCTCCATCGACACCGGCGAAATCATCGAAGTGGACCGCTTCCCCATTGATTCTTCTGCCGAAACCGCCCAATCGCTCGAACGCAAGACCATGCAGGCATTGGAGCCGTTCGCACAACGCATTATCGCCCGCGCCGTCAAAGCGCAAGCCAAATTGCCGACCACGCCCAACATCGGCGGCCGCTACGTCAGCCGTGATGAAATGGAAGCGATGAAGCAAATCCATGACGGCGACGATGTCGAGAAAAAAATCCGCGCCTTCTGGTTTCCGCCTTATGACGGCGCATACGTCGAAATCGACGGTCAAAAATACACCTTGATCAACCGCCAACTGCTGGAAGAAGTCGCCCCCAAAGACTCCACCAGCCTTTTCGCAGGAAAAGCCAATGCTTAACACATCCCTCTCCCCGTGGCCGAGCTTCACCCAAGAAGAAGCCGATGCCGTTTCCAAAGTCCTGCTGTCCAACAAAGTCAACTACTGGACAGGCACCGAATGCCGCGAATTTGAAAAAGAATTCGCCGCCTTCGCCGGCACGCAATACGCCGTCGCCCTTTCCAACGGCACACTGGCGCTTGATGTTGCGCTTAAAGCAATGGGCATCGGCGCAGGCGACGATGTCATCGTTACCTCGCGCACCTTCCTCGCCTCCGCTTCCTGCATCGTTACCGCAGGCGCAAACCCCGTGTTCGCCGACGTGGATTTAAACAGCCAAAATATCAGCGCGGAAACCATCAAAGCCGTGCTGACGCCGAATACCAAAGCCATCATCGTCGTCCACCTCGCCGGTATGCCTGCCGAAATGGACGGCATCATGGACTTGGCAAAAGAACATGATTTATGGGTTATCGAAGACTGCGCCCAAGCGCACGGCGCGAAATACAAAGGCAAATCCGTCGGCTCCATCGGACACGTCGGCGCATGGTCGTTCTGCCAAGACAAAATCATGACCACCGGCGGCGAAGGCGGCATGGTCACCACCAACGACAAAGAGCTGTGGAGCAAAATGTGGTCGTACAAAGACCACGGCAAAAGCTATGACGCCGTGTACCACCGCGAACACGCCCCCGGCTTCCGCTGGCTGCACGAAAGCTTCGGCACCAACTGGCGCATGATGGAAATGCAGGCAGTCATCGGCCGCATCCAGCTCAAACGTATGCCCGAATGGACGGCACGCCGCCAAGCGCACGCCGCCAAGCTGGCAGAAAGCCTGGGCAAATTCAAAAGCATCCGTCTGATTGAAGTCGCCGACTACATCGAACACGCGCAATACAAGTTCTATGCCTTCGTCAAACCCGAACACCTCAAAGAAGGCTGGACGCGCGACCGCATCGTGAACGAACTGAACGCGCGCAAAGTCCCCTGCTATCAAGGCAGCTGCTCCGAAGTCTATTTGGAAAAAGCCTTCGACAACACGCCGTGGCGTCCGAAAGAGCGGCTGAAAAACGCCGTCCAACTGGGCGACACCAGCCTGATGTTCTTGGTGCACCCGACGCTGACCGACGACGAAATCGCGTTCTGCAAAGAACACATCGAAGCTGTGTTGGCAGAAGCCACAGCATAAAGTACAAACCGCCGCGCCCATCTCATCGGGACGGCGGCGGTTTACCGCTTCAGCCGAATAAAAAAGGGAACCGGCAAGCAGCCGACACATACGGAAAACCAATGCTCCGTAGCAACAAACGTCTTTTCAGACGACCTTCGTATGGCTGAGGTCGTCTGAAACCCTGTCCGACAACATTACTCAGAATATACCAAAATGAATTTGGAAACCCTGTTATCCCTGCCCCGCAACGTCAAAAAAACCTTCTTCGTCATCCATGATATTTTGATGGTTTTTATCGCCTTTTGGTTTGCACAAAGCCTTAAAGCCCAATATTCCGACGAATGGGCAAGCATGGCGAACTGGCTTGCCTTCGGCTCGACTGCCTTTTTGACCATCGCGCTGTTTGTTAGACTGGGGCTGTACCGCGCCGTTACCCGCTTCGTCAGTACCCGCGTCCTGACCGCCGCCGCATTCGGCAGCCTGATTTCGGCAGTCTTGTTCTGCCTGACTACCCTGATTTTTGAGCGCAAGCTGCACCTTGCCCTGCCTATTGTTTATTTTCTGCTGCTGGTCGTCTGTATCACCAGTTCGCGCATGATTCTGCGTGCCATCCTGACCGACCGCCACAAAAAACAAATGGTGCCCGTCATCATTTACGGCGCAGGACAATCCGGCCGCCAACTGTTGGAAGCCATCAAACAGGTCAACGAATATTCCGCTGTCGCCTTTGTGGACGACAACCCCAAAATCCGCCGCACCGTCATCTACGACCTGACCGTCTATGGTCCTGAAGACATCCAATCGCTCATCGACCGCTACGGTGTGGAAAAAATCCTGCTTGCCATCCCCAGCTCCACTCAGGAAGAACGCCGCCGCATCATCCAAAGCCTCGAAAAATACAAATGCGAAGTACTGACCATCCCCGGCATGAAAGACTTGGTGGACGGCAAAATCAAAGTCAGCGCGCTGAAAAAAATCTCCGTCGTCGATTTACTCGGTCGCGACCCCGTCGCCCCCCGCCCCGAACTCATGGGTGCGGACATTACCGGCAAAACCGTAATGGTAACAGGTGCGGGCGGATCCATCGGCTCCGAACTCTGCCGCCAAATCCTGAAATGCCGCCCGTCCAAATTGCTGCTGTTCGAACTGTCCGAGTTCTCCCTGTACAGCATAGACAAAGAATTGCGCGAAACTCAGGCAGCCGCCGGCAGTCAAATCGAAGTCGTCCCCCTGCTCGGTTCCGTGCAAAACAAAGAACGCCTGATCAGCGTCATGACCGCGTACGGCGTTGAAACCGTCTATCACGCCGCCGCCTACAAACACGTCCCCATGGTCGAGTTCAACACCATCGAAGGCATCCGCAACAACGTCTTCGGCACGCTCTTGTGCGCGCAGGCCGCCGTCGAATCCGGAGTCAGCACCTTCGTGCTCATCTCCACCGACAAAGCCGTACGCCCGACCAACACCATGGGCGCCAGCAAACGCATGGCGGAACTCTGCCTGCAGGCACTCGCCGCCGAACCCGGCCAACACACCCGCTTCTGTATGGTGCGTTTTGGCAACGTTTTAGGCTCCTCCGGCTCCGTCGTCCCCGTGTTTGAAAAACAAATCGCCGAAGGCGGCCCCATCACCCTGACCCACCAAGACATCACCCGCTACTTCATGACCATCCCCGAAGCCGCCCAACTCGTCATTCAAGCGGGCGCGATGGGCAAAGGCGGCGACGTATTCGTGTTGGATATGGGCGAATCTGTTAAAATCATTGACTTAGCCAAACAAATGATTACGCTTAGCGGCCTGAAATTGAAAGATGCCCAACATCCCGACGGCGATATCGAAATTAAAATTACAGGACTGCGTCCGGGCGAAAAACTTTACGAAGAGTTGCTCATCGGAGATGAAGTGCAAAAAACCACTCATCCCCGAATTATGACCGCCAGCGAAGTAATGCTGCCATGGGCGCAATTAAATGACATAATTATGCGTATGGACTTAGCGTGCTCAAATTCAGACCAACAAACCCTGCGCGCCCTGCTGCTTGAAGCCCCTGCCGGCTTTAATCCCAAAGACGATATTTGCGATTTGGTTTGGCAGCAGACACATTAAACACCCTACCGATAAAGTAAGATACCCTACAAAAAAGGTCGTCTGAAAGTTTTCGGACGACCCCGATGATAAGATTGACAAGGATACCGACATGAAAAAACAGCTTGCCTTTATCAGCCTGTCGCTGATGGCACTGACCGCCTGCAACAGCACTACCGTCATACCCGGCTCCACCATCAACACACGCAACAAAGCCATCATTTACGATAATGACGAAACCATAGCAGACACCAAATTCGACAAGCGAGTCGCCATCTATCCGATTACCTTCGGCCTCGTTGAAAAAATGCGCAAACCGCCGGTGTTGTCGCAAACCAACGCAGCCCTCGAACACAGCAGAGCCGCCTACCGATACCATATCGGCAAAGGCGACGTATTGAACATCATGGTCTGGGCGCACACCGACCTCAACTCCCCCGTCCAACAAAGCAGTCCGCAAAGCAACCAAGTCAGCCGAGGCGCCTGGGTGGACGAAAGCGGCTACATCACCTACCCGCTGGTCGGCAAAATCCAAGCGCAAGGCAAAACCATAGACGAGCTGCAAAACATCCTGACAAGTCGTCTGAAACGCTATCTTAAAAACCCCCAAGTTACCATCAACGTAACCGAATTCCGCTCGCAACGCATTTCCATTTCCGGCGCTGTCGGACAAGCCGGACAACTGCCGATTACCAACGTCCCCATGACCATCCTCGATGCCGTCAATCAAGCGGGCGGCGTGGCGCAAAACGCAGACACCCACAACGTCAAATGGACGCACAACGGCGTTGACCGCACCATCTCCCTGCAAAACATCATGCAGTACGGCGATATGTCGCAAAACCACCTCTTAAGCAATGGCGACATCGTTTACATCCCCAACAACAGCAACAGCAAAGTATACATCATGGGCGAAGTCGGCCGCCAAGCCACCCTGCCTATCGACAATCACGGCTTAAATCTCACACAGGCACTGGGTGAGGCCGGGGGGATGAACCAAACCCAAGCCGATGCAACCGGCGTATTCGTCATCCGCCGCGCGCCTGAAGACGCAGTCAAACCTATCCACATTTACCAACTTAACCTGAAAGACGCGACTGCTTACGCATTGGGTAACGACTTTGACCTTCGCCCCAACGACATCGTTTATGTAACTGCCGCACCGATTACCCGTTGGAACCGCGTAGTGTCTCAATTAACCAGTTTCGTAACCAACGTCAACTCTATCGACAACACATTCAAATAACCTGACAGCCTGACAGCAGCCGTTGTCAGGCAAATAGTGGTTCGGGTACGAATCGTCTGAATGGTGCATGAACAAAATTACCATCCGGACCGAAAAATATCCGACCGCAAACTGTTTTATAATGATTTGACCCTACAAGAAAAAATACCGCTTCCCTTATGTTTCAAAATATTTTAGTAGTATGTATGGGCAACATCTGCCGTTCTCCGACAGCAGAACGTATTTTGCAGAAAAAACTGCCCAACCACCGTATCAGTTCTGCCGGCATTAACGCATTGGCAGGAAAAGATGCAGACTTCCAAGCCATTAAAACCGCCCTCAAACACGGTATCATCGTCGCAGGACATACCGCCCGCCAACTCACACCCAAAATGTGCGACGAAGCGGATTTGATTTTGGTCATGGAGCCGGCACATATCGACATGGTTGCCGACATCCAGCCGTCTGCGCGCAGTAAAGCCTTTTTGCTTGCCCAATGGCTGCCGAAAAAAAATATACCCGACCCATTCAAACAAAGCAGTGAAATGTTCGAAGCGGTCTTCCTACAAATCGAACAAGCCGCCAATACATGGGCGGATAAACTGAGCGGACAGGCAGAGCAATAATCTCCATCCTCCGCACAACAGAACCCGTTTTAAGAAGAAAGTCCACTGATGTACAAACAATATCCCTCATCAGCCCCTGCCGGCAACGACGAAATCGACTTCGGCCAACAAATGCAAAGCCTGTGGCAAAACAAAAACAAAATCGCCGCCGCAATCTTGGCAGGCGGATTGGCAGGTGCCGTAATCGGTTTGGCCTCCACCCCGCTCTATCGTGCCGACGCCATGTTGGAAATCGAAACCAAACAAAACCAGATTCTAACCGAAATCAACAATATGCTTTCCAACGAACCTGCACCGTCCGAAGCAGAAGTGGAGCTCGTTCAATCTCGTTTGGTATTGGGCAAAACCGTTGAAGACCTGCAACTTGATCAAGAAATCAAAGCCACCTACTTCCCGATTTTCGGGAATATGGTGCACAACCTCAGTAGCAGCGACGACCCGATGTTAAAAATCGGCGCGTTCACCGTTTCTGAGGACTGGATCAACAAACCCTTCAAACTGACTGTCAAAGACAGCAAAACCTACCTGCTGACACTCCCTGACGGTACGACTAAAGAAGGCCATGTCGGTGCGCCCCTTAAAATCAATAACGAAACCGTTCTAAAAGTCGACCGCATTCTTGCTGAGGCAGATCAAGATTTCGAGCTGACCAAATTCTCCAAACTCAGTGCTATCGAAAATCTGAAAAACAAGCTCTCGGTCATCAGTAAAGGTAAAACCAGCCCCATCATCAACCTTTCCTATACCGATACTGATCCTAAAAAAACCAGCACTATTCTCAACAGCATCGCTGACAATTACGTCTCCCAAAACCGCGAACGCGATGTTCAAGTCGCTTCCAGCGGCTTGGCGTTCATCAGCGAAGAATTGCCTCGTCTGAAAGAAACCTTGCAAGATGCGGAAAACAAACTCAACGCCTACCGCGAACGATCCGGTTCTCTAGACATTCCGCTTGAGTCCAAAGGCGCGCTTGAAAGCCTGACCAGCATCGAAACCCAAATCACCCTGCTCAAAACCGAAGAAGCAGGTTTGGCAGAACTATACACTCCGGAGCACCCTTCCTATAAAGCCGTTTTGGACAAATTGGCGGTACTCGAACGCGCCAAGAGCAAAATCAACCAGCAAATCGCCGGCCTGCCCAACACCCAGCAGGAAGTCATCCGCCTGACCCGCGACGTAGAAACCAACCAAGCGACCTACGTCCAACTCTTGGCGAAACAACAAGAACTCAACATCATGAAAGCCAGTGCGCAAGGCAACGTCCGTGTCGTTGACCATGCCTACACGCCGGAAAAGCCGATTGCCCCCCGCAAAGCCGTTATCACAGCGTTGGGCGCGCTTGCCGCAGGCGCACTTGCCTCCATGTGGTTCCTACTGCAAGGCCGCATGCACCGCGGCATTACGTCGTCTGAAGAAATCGAAGCCCTCGATCTCGAAGTTTCGGCACTTATCCCGCATTCAAAAACCCAGCAAAAACGCGACCTTATCAAACGCAAGTTCAAATCGCTCAAAGGACGTTCCACCTATCTTTTGGCAAACGAAGACAGTACCGACATCGCCGTCGAAGCCATCCGCGCCCTGCGTACCAACATTTACTTCTCCATGCTGGACGCCCGCAATAATATCCTCATGATTACCGGTGCGGCTCCGGAAGCAGGTAAATCCTTCATTTCCGCCAACCTTGCCACCGTGATGGTGCAGTCCGGCAAACGCGTCCTGCTGATTGATACCGATATGCGCAAAGGTTATCTGGATCAGTTGCTGAACGTAACACCTGAATTCGGCCTGTCCGACATTTTGTCCGGAGAAGTTTCCCCTGCCCAAGCCGTTATCCAGACCAATATCCCCAACCTGCACCTCATCAGTGCCGGCAGCTATCCTAAAAATCCGTCCGAGCTACTGATGGACAACCGTTTCAAAGAACTGTTGTCAAACGCGCAAAAACGTTACGATTACGTCATCATCGACACCCCGCCTGTTTTGGCGGTAACCGATGCCGTCGTTGTCGGACAACATGCAGGCACAGTCCTTCTGGTCAGCCGCTACGGCAACACAACTACCAAAGAGCTGGCTATCAGCGCGGAACGCCTGCGTCAAAACAAAATCACCATCAAGGGAGTTATCCTCAATGGCATGAAACGCGAGGCTAACAGCACTTACGACTACTACTATTCTTACATCACGCCTACCGAAGGCAAAAAAACTGCCAAAAAAACTACGTCAGAAAAACCAAAAGCCTGACGATAGGTAAGGTTTGTCATCAAAAAAGGTCGTCTGAAAATTTTCAGACGACCTTTTTATCATCAACACAGTCAATTCAAAGAAAAGCCCCAATTCCATCATTTTTGCCATAGCCTGCCCCGCATAAGCAGGGTGCAACGCCGATATGGGTATTTTCGATTCTGCTGAATCGGTCTCAAACCAAATCATTTTTTCACAGGCAACGCGCCCTCGCTATATTTTGCAATAAATATCAGCAAGGCACCATACTGCCATCAGAATTTACTTAACGGCTTTTCAGACGACGTTGCCAATACCTTTGTAAAACTGCCGTTCAGCCCATCAGCCAAACCACCAAATGCACCATGCTCGGCCCGATGATGACCATAAACAGCCCCGCCAAAATCATGGTCAGGCTCGCCATCACGCCTTCGGTTTCGTGGCGTTGTCCGGCGCGGGAAGTGCCGAAGCCGTGGGCGGCGTTGCCCAGTGCGACACCGTTGGCGGTATGGAAGCGGATGCGGGTGAACGCTAAAAACAAATCGCCGAATATCATGCCGACGAAGCCGGTGATGATGGTGAACAGCGACACCAGCGACGCCGAGCCGTGGATTTCACTTGCCAACACGACGGCAAACGGCGTGGAAATCGAGCGCGCCATCAGGCTGTTGGTGACTTCGCTGTCGAAGTGGAACATATTGCCCATCAAAAACGCGCTGGCAACGCCGACAAACATGCCGACCAAAATCGCTATCGACAGGATGGGAAGCTGGCGGCGGATGACTTCGCGGTTTTCGTAAATCGGGATGGCGAAGGCGACCGTTACCGGCGTGAGCAGGAAAACGATGCCTTGCGTGTATTTGTGGTAAGTATCGTAGGAAATGCCCAAAAGCAGCATCAGGACGATGGTGCTGACCGAAACGGTCACGACGGGCGAGAAAATCATCAGCGGTTTTTTACGGTAGATTTTTTTCGCCATAAAATAGGCGAAGCAGGTCCAAGCGAAGCAGGCGAGTGCGGCGTAATCCATTTTTGTTCCCTATCAGGCATGCAGTTTTTTATACAGGCGGCGTTTCCAGCGGTAGCAGAAATTCAGCGTCAACGCCGTGCTGATCATCACCAGCGCGGTGCCGACCGCAATCGTCAGCACCAGCCGCCAACCTTCGGAAAGAAGCAAATCGCGGTATTGCAATACGGAAACCATAATCGGAATAAAGAAAAACACCAACTCGCCCAACACCCATTTCGCGCCGCGCTCGACCATGCCGGTTTTAATCACGCCCAAACCCAGCAGCGCAAGCATCAAAAACAGCCCCAATACGCCCGAAGAAACAGGTAGATGGGCAAAGCGCACCATCAAATCCGACACCAGCCACACCAAGCCGACTACGGCAAGCTGCAAGGTCGTCTGAAAAAATCGCGTCAGCGTATCCATAAGGTTTATATCCATCCGTAATCCAAAACGAGGGCTTGATTATAAGGACGCGGTTTGCGCATAATATGAATTATCCGAACTAAAATCATGCCCAAGAGGAATAATGGACTTCAAAAGCCTGCACTGTTTCGCCGAACTCGTGCGCCTGCAAAGTTTTTCCGCCGCCGCATCCGCGCTCAACCTGACCCAGCCTACCGTCAGCAAAACCATACAGGCATTGGAAGAAGAACTGGGCGTGTCATTGTTGGTTAAAGAAAACGGCCGCAAAAAACGCCAGGTCGCCACCACGCCCATCGGCGAAGAAGTGTACCGCCACGCGCTGAACCTCCTGCACGAACGCGACCTGCTGCTCGCCCGCATCGACGACTACCGCCACATCAAAAGCGGTACGCTGCGGCTGGGTTTGGCATTGCTCGGCAGCGACCTGCTCAGTAACGCCCTGTTCCGTTTCCGCCGCCAATGGCCCGGCATCGAATTGACCTTCCTCGAACAAGGTTCGCTCGCCATCGAACAATCCCTGCGCAACAACGAACTCGACGCCGGACAACTGCTCGCCCCCGTCCACGAAGACTTCGACAGCATTACCCTCTGCGACTACCCGCTCGTCGTCCTCATGCCGCGCGCCCAAGCCCGCCATGCCGCCCTCAGCCTCAAAAGCCTGCAACACGAACCGTTTATCCTCTTCGGCTCAGGATTTTCCCTCAACGAAACCATCCAAACCGCCTGCCGCAGCCAAGGCTTTACCCCCAACGTCGTCTGCCGCACCGGACAATGGGACCTGCTCGCCGACATGGTGGCGCACCATATGGGTATCGCCCTTCTGCCCGAATATTACGCCCGCAAAATCAACCCCGACACCTTCGCCGCCGTCCCGCTGACCGAACCCGAAATCCGCTGGCAACTGACGATGGCGTGGAAAAAACACCAGCGCCCCACCCCCGCGCTCAGGGCTTGGCTCGACATCGTCAGGGAAGAGTTCAGGAAATAGAAAAAGGTCGTCTGAAAACTGAACTGGCCC
>NZ_KV789492.1:22780-25053 GCF_001807625.1 Neisseria sp. HMSC03D10 | reverse complement strand
GTTGGGGGGAAAGGCTTTTTTGCAAAGGTCTCTACTCGTTGCCGCAACGGCAACCTGTCCCTTCCCCCGTCTAGCGGGGGAAGGTTAGGATGGGGGTGGCTTTTGAAGTTTAGGTAAAGCAAATTCGTGCAAACCGTAGAGCCACCCTCTCCCCAGCCCTCTCCCGCCGGACGGGAGAGGGAGTAGGTTGCAGGTAAAAATAAGGTCGTCTGAAAACTTTGAGATTTGAGTTTTAGAGAAACTCGTTCACGCTTGTTTTCAGACGACCTCGTTTATTCAATCAATACAGGCTTGGGACAACCCAAGTAGCGTGGGCTGCGCCCACGAAATCTGCTGTTTAATAATCTGAATCAAACAACAGCCAAATGGGCATCCATTTCAGCATTCCTCTCACGGGCAAAGCCCACGCTACGGATTTCCGCCGCTATTTCCACCACCCGCTACTCAGCGAAAAAAATACCGGGTCGTAATATTTCGGCAGTTGTTGCGGGATACCGAGGTTGTTGCGGTAAACGACGCGGTAGCGGTCGGCGTACCAGGCAGGGACGATGATGTATTGGTGGCGGATGGTGCGGTCTAGTGCCCGGGAGGTGGTTTTCAGCTCTTCGCGATTGGTGAAGCTGCCAAAATGTTTGAGCAGCTTTTCGACTTCGGGGCGGCACACGCCGGCGAGGTTTCGGCTGCCGGGGATTTTGGCGGCTTCGCAGCCGAAATAATCGTATTGTTCGTTGCCGGGGCTTTCGCTGTTGGCATAGACGGTAATGGTCATGTCGAAGTCGAAATCGTTGAGACGCCTTTGATATAAGGCGGGGTCGGTAACGCGGATGTTCATGGTGACGCCGATTTTGGCGAGGTCGCGCTGCCATTTGGCGGTAATGCGTTCGTAGGTTTTGGAGGCGGTCAGGAACTCAAAGGTCAGGGGTTTGCCTTTGCTGTCGGTCAGTTTGCCGTTTTTATAGCGGTAGCCTGCTTTTTCCAAGAGGGCGCGGGCTTTGAGCAGGTTGGGGCGTATGCCTGTTTTCGGGTCGGTTTGGGGCGGCTCGGGGACGGGTTGGTTCAGGACGACGGGGTCGAGGGTGTTGCCGAGGGACTGGAGCAATTTCAGTTCCGCGCCTTGCGGTTTGCCTGTCGCCGCCATCTCGCTGTTGGTGAAGAAGCTGTTGCTGCGGCGGTATGCGCCGTAGAAAATACGCGCGTTGATGCTTTCAAAATCGAAACTCTCGACCATCGCCTGCCGCACGAGGATGTTGTCAAATGGGGCGCGGCGCAGGTTCATGACGAAGCCCTGCATGCCGGCATCGCTTTTCTGTATCCATTCGTGTTTGCCCATGCCGCGTTTGGCGAGCATTTCGTCGGAATAGCCCCGCGCCCAGTTTCGGGCGACATTTTCGTAAACGAAGTCGTATTGTCCGGCTTTGAGGCCTTCGAGGCGGACGCTGTTGTCTTTGAAATATTTGAAGCGGACGGTGTCGAAGTTATATCTGCCTTTGCGGGTCGGGAGGTTTTGCGCCCAGTAGTTTTTGTCGCGCGCGTATTCGCTCATGCGCCCGATGTCTGCTTTGACGAAACGGTAGGGGCCGGAGCCGATGGGCATTTTGTTTGCGCCTTTTTCCAGACCTTCGGGGTAGCTTTTATGAGAAAACACAGGCAGTTGCCCTAATGCCATGTGTAATTCGGCATTGCGCTGTTTGAATCGGAAAACGACTGTCCTGTCGTCGGGCGTTTCGACTTTGGCTACGTCGCTCCAGTATATGCGGTAGAAGGGATTGGCGGCTTTGTCTTGGGTAAGCAGGCGGAAGGAGGCGACGACGTCTTTGGCAAGCACGGGATCGCCGTTGTGGAATTTGGCTTTCGGGTTGAGCCTGAATGTTGCCGACAGTCCGTCTTCGGCAAGTGAAAAGTCTTCCGCCAGCAGTCCGTACATGGAGAAAGGTTCGTCCCAACTGTTGTCCGTGAGCATGTCCACGGTCAGATTGAGGACGCCGGCTTCTTTGTCGCCTTTGAGGGTAAACGGGTTGAACGTATCGAAGCCGCCTTGTATCGGTAGGGAAAACACACCGCCTTTAGGCGCGTCGGGATTGACATATTCGTAGGCGCGAAAGTCAGCGGGATATTTCGGCTCCTGCCCCAAACCTAAACCGTATGCGGCAAAAGCAGTGGCAGAGGAGAAGGAAAGCAGGAGGAGGACGAGGGTTTTCATAAGGTTCCAAACCGAGCAGAACGATGAAGCCCGATTATAGCAAAAGGTCGTCTGAAAACCGTTTTCAGACGAC
>NZ_KV789492.1:15564-22760 GCF_001807625.1 Neisseria sp. HMSC03D10 | reverse complement strand
CGTCTGAAAACCGTTTTCAGACGACCTTTTATCTGTTTTAAAAATACTCAAGACTGCTGCCGTTTTTTCGCCTGAGCGTCAAACTCCGCCAGCGTCATGTTCAAAGTCTGCAAACACGGCGTCATCACCGCATCGACGGCTTGGTTCACATGATCCCTTTCCACAGGCGACGGGCGGTAAACGAAGAGCTTGAAGAGTTCGCTCAACTCAATCGAATCCGCCCCCGTTTTCAACACCCAGCCCTGACGGCCGTTGTAGATATAGCCGTGCCGCGCCAGCTTTTCCAGAAGCTCGCCCAACTCATCGTAGCCCATATTGATATGTCGTCTGAACTCCTGAACAGGCAAGGCTTTGCCCTCTTTTTGCGCCGCATCCAAAAGCAGCAGGATTTTCAACACATCGTCAAACCGCCCGCGCGAATCGAATCCTCTGCGGAACGCATCGCCCTGCCAATAAGACAGCGACGAAGTCAACACCGCACCACCCAACACCAGCGTCCACAGCAAATTCAGCCACGCCAAAAAAAACGGCACGGCGGCAAACGCCCCGTAAATCGAGCGGTAGCCGTCGAAATTGCCCATATACCAAGCAAACAGGAAACGCGCCGTCTCCAAACAAAACGCCGTGACCAAAGCCCCGATAAACGCATGATGCCCGGGCACGAAGCGGTTGGGTACGAAACGGTACAACCCCCACAACAAAAGCGTTGCGAAAAACAGCGTGCCTAAGGTTTGCAGTAACCCCACCACCCATTGCGGCGCAAACGAAGCCAGCGCAGAATCCTGCACCGACCCGACCATAAAAGAAATCCCCACGCCCAAAGACAGCGGCCCAAACGTCAGCAACGCCCAATACACCAAAAACTGCATCATCCAAGGCCGCTGCGAATTGACCCGCCAAATCCGGTTGAACGCATTATCAATCGTCCGAATCAGCATCAGCGACGTCACCACCAGCATCACACTGCCGATCGCCGTCAACTTCCCCGCCTGATTGCGGAACGCATTGATATAATCAAACACCATGTCCGCACCCTGCGGCACAATAGTCTGATTGACGAACGCCACAAAAGAGTCCGACCAACGGTCGAACACAGGGAAAATCGAAGCGACCGCCACCATCACCGTCAACACCGGTACCAAAGCCAGAAGCGTCGTAAAAGTCATACTCGACGCCGCCTGCGGCACACGCTCCTCATCGAAACGCCGGACCACAAACCACGCAAACACAAACGCCTTACTACCCAACAAACCTTGCCACCACTTCAAAAACGGCATAATCTTTCCCGAAAAAATAACCAATTAAAATAAAAAACAGAAAACGCCGCAGCGCACTCTACATCGTCTGAAAACACAGCTTCAACAGCCAAACACCTATTTCCCACCAACCCCATTGTAACGGAATACCCAAATGAACCCAAATCCCCTCAAAATCCTCGTCCTCTACTACTCCCAAAACGGCAGCACCCTCAACCTCGCCCGCCAAATCGCACGCGGCATCGAAAGCGTCGCAGGCTGCGAAGCCGTATTGCGCACCGTCCCCAAAGTCTCCACCGTCTGCGAAGCCGTCGAAAAAGACATCCCCGACAGCGGCGCGCCCTACGCCACCGCCGAAGACCTCAAAACCTGCGCCGCCCTCGCCCTAGGCAGCCCCACCCGCTTCGGCAACATGGCGGCCGCCATGAAATACTTCATCGACGGCACCATCCCCCTGTGGCTCGGTGCAGAACTCGCCGGCAAACCCGCCACCGTCTTCACCAGCACCTCCTCCCAACACGGCGGACAAGAAACCACCCTCCTCACCATGATGCTCCCCCTCCTGCACCACGGCATGATCATCAGCGGCATCCCCTACACCGAATCCGCCCTCAGCAACACCCAAAGCGGCGGCACCCCCTACGGCGCATCCCACGTCGCCGGACACGACGGCAAACCCGTCCTGACCGCCGAAGAAAACGACATCGCCTTCGCACAAGGCAAACGGCTGGCAGAACTCGCCGTCAAGTTGGCTTAAGGCGGGCAGTTTAGAAATCCAATCTGCCAAAAACTAAAAGGTCGTCTGAAAACCTGATTTCCAAGTTTTCAGACGACCTTTTTATTATTCTCAAATCCCGTCATCCCAGTTTTTTAGCCATGATTAAACTGCCCTTCGCGCAAAAATGTTGCGGTCTGCTCGGCGGTAATGTGTTTAAACAGCATACAGCTGTGGCTGACGGGCAAGATAACGTGGTCGCGCATATTCGGGCAGCGGGTTTCGCTGACCAAAACCGTACCGTCGTGTTCGCCGTGCAAACCCAATACGCGCCCCAGCCCGAGCGGCTTGTTGCCGGCGATGCTGCCCAGTTCGATATGTTCGGGCAAATCGGGCGTGCCGCCGTCGAGTGCATCGCGATAAGCGCCGCCGAGTACGGGGGTTTTCAACCCGAGCCGGAACACCCTTTGCGCAGCCCGGCTGCCTTGGTGGGGCGTACCGAAGGTAACGATGCGGCCGGTGATTTTTTCGGGATGGGTGGCGGCAAAGTGGCGTAACACCAGCCCACCCAGACTGTGTCCGGCAAAATGCAGAGGCTCGCCCGTATCGTGTTTTTCGACAAACTCTGCCAACGCCTGCGTGTGCTGCTGCATGGTGTGCCAGACGCTGTAATAACCGAACAGAGAAACGTCAAAGCCTTGCTTTTCCAGCATATCCGCTAAAGGTTTCATCACCCAAGAGTGCATGTGCAGTCCGTGTAATAAGATGATTTTCGACATGAAGACCTCCTGTATTTTTGCCGCCAGCATTATGCCATAAGTCAGTCAGACCGTATTGCGGACGCATTTTGTCTTTTGAAAACGGGTTTAAGCTCCGGTTAAAATCTGTTGCCGTATTTTCAGACGACCTCTGTTGGAACGGATCAGGTTTAAAAGTCCGCCGCAAAGCAAAAAGGTCGTCTGAAAACCTGATTTCCAAGTTTTCAGACGACCTTTTGTTCAAACCATGCTTACTCGTCGGCTTTATAACCTTTGAGGGCAAAAAAGACGATGTAGAGGTAGCACACGGCTGATACGACAAAAGACGACATCAGGCTGTAAGTATCGACCGCCCAACCTTGTACGACCGGAACAATCGCACCGCCGACAATGGCAGTACAGAGTACGCCTGAAGCAGCATTGGTGAATTTACCGAGATTTTTGGTCGCCAGCGAGAAGATGGTCGGGAACATGATGGAGTTGAAGAAGCCGATGGCAAGCAGCGACCACATGGCGACGTCGGCATTGCCTTTACCGGTCATCATGGCGATGATGAGCAGGACAACGGCGATAGTGGCGTTGAAGGCAAGGTAGCGGTTGGGCGCGATTTTCGCCATGACTGCCGAGCCAAGGAAGCGTCCGACCATCGCGCCGCCCCAATAGAACGACAGGTATTGGGCGGCGGAAGCGTGATCCATCCCTTTCAGGAAGCCCAAGACATTGACCATCAATGAGCCGATGGATACTTCGGCACCGACGTAGCAGAAAATACCTGCCGCACCAAGGACGAGGTGTTTGTATTGCCACACGCTGCTTTTGCCGTCGTGGTTGTGTTCGCTTTCTTCTTCGGCGATTTTGCGCGCGTCAGGCAGGCGGATCATCTTCACGAAGACGGCAAGGATAATCAACAGGCCTGCCAAACCCAAGTAAGGGATTTGAACGGAGGAAATCTGTTCGGCTTTGCTGGCGGTCTGCGTTGCATCTGCCAGAATCAGGAATGCGCCGATTTGCGGGGCAATGGTCGTACCCAATGAGTTGAATGCCTGCACCAAAGTCAGCGTAGCGGATTCTTTGCCCGGTTTCGCCAACAAGGTTACATACGGGTTGCCTGCAACCTGCAATAGGGTTACGCCTGAAGCAAGAATGAAGAGCGCGCCCAAGAAAGTCGGGTAAGAGTGACTGCCCGCAGCGGGATAAAACAGCAAGCATCCGACGGCGGTCAGCAAGAAGCCGCCGATGACGCCGTTTTTATAGCCGATTTTACCGACGAGATGCCCCATCGGAATCGACATGATGGCATAGGCGGTAAAAAAACAGAATTGAATCAGCATCGCCTGAACATAAGTCAGCTCGAAAATTTCTTTCAGATGCGGAATCAGGATGTCGTTCATGCAGGTGATGAAACCCATCATGAAGAAGAGCGTGGTCAGGACGACCAGCGCGGAATTATGGTTTTGTTGTGATGGCGTAGACATGATTTGCCTTTCGATTTATTGGAATTGACCGTACAAACAGTTAATATCCGTTAATAACGGGCCGAATCATACTGGCTTTTGCCATTCTTGCAAACACTGGAAATGCGCCGACTACATAGAGTTTCAGCAAGATTCTGTCCGATAACGCATTTTTATAGACAGAATCCGTCTGAATTTTACAATTAACCTGCCCGAAAACGACTTAAAATCTTATTTCAGACGACCTTTGACCTGACGCAAACTTATCCGCCATGCCCCTCATTTACG
The DNA here is from genome assembly GCF_001807625.1 of Neisseria sp. HMSC03D10. Lineage (NCBI taxonomy): Bacteria > Pseudomonadati > Pseudomonadota > Betaproteobacteria > Neisseriales > Neisseriaceae > Neisseria > Neisseria sp. HMSC03D10. The sequence goes on along the minus strand of NZ_KV789492.1, from coordinate 18,289 downwards.
CCTATCTCGGACTCGCCGCCTCCGCCTTTACCTCCGCCACCATCCTGCCCGGCACGTCCGAAGCCGCCTTCGCCGCGTTTATCTACACCTATCCCGAACAGGCATACGGCGCATGGTTGTGCGCCGGACTGGCAAACGGCTTGGGCAGCATGGTTTCCTATTGGATGGGGCGGCTGATTCCGTCCAAGAAAAGGTCGTCTGAAAAGACCCTGCGCCTGCTCCAACGCTGGGGCACCCTGCCCCTTTTGTTTGCCTGGCTGCCTGTCATCGGCGACGCACTGCCCATTGCCGCAGGCTGGCTCAGGCTCAACCCCTACACCTCCGCACTCATGCTCCTGACCGGAAAAATCCTGCGCTACGGCATCATCCTCGCCGGTATCAAAGGCATGATGTAAACCATTTGCGCAAAACCTGCCGCATTCATTTTCAGACGACCTGAAACAGCGTAAAATCCCAAAGGAAATATCCCGTCCCTTCATTTTTGCAAAGCGAGAAATCATGTTCTTCAAGCACATCGAAGCCGCCCCCGCCGACCCCATCTTAGGCTTGGGCGAAGCATTCAAAGCCGAAACCCGTCCCGAAAAAGTCAACCTCGGCATCGGCGTTTATAAAGACGCATCCGGCGCGACCCCCATCGTCAAAGCCGTCAAAGAAGCCGAAAAACGCCTGCTCGAGAGCGAAACCACCAAAAACTACCTCACCATCGACGGCGTTGCCGACTACAACGAACAAACCCAAATCCTCCTCTTTGGAAGAGACCACGAAATCGTTGCCAGCCGCCGCGCCAAAACCGCCCAAAGCCTCGGCGGTACAGGCGCGTTGCGTATTGCCGCCGAGTTCGCCAAACGCCAGTTGAACGCACAAACCGTCTGGATTTCCAACCCCACATGGCCCAACCACAACGCCATCTTCAAAGCCGTCGGCATCCAAGACAAGCCCTACCGCTACTACGACGCCGCCAAACACGGCCTAGACTGGGACGGCATGATTGAAGACCTCGGCCAAGCGCAAAAAGGCGACATCGTCCTGTTGCACGGCTGCTGCCACAACCCCACCGGTATCGACCCCACGCCCGAACAATGGGAAACCCTCGCCAAACTCTCCGCCGAAAAAGGCTGGCTGCCCCTGTTTGACTTCGCCTACCAAGGCTTCGGCAACGGCCTCGAAGAAGACGCATACGGCTTGCGCACCTTCTTGAAATACAACAAAGAATTGCTCATCGCCAGCTCCTATTCCAAAAACTTCGGCATGTATAACGAACGCGTCGGCGCGTTTACCTTAGTCGCAGAAGACGAAGCAACCGCCGCCCGCGCCCACAGCCAAGTCAAAACCATCATCCGCACCCTCTACTCCAACCCCGCCTCCCACGGCGCGAACACCATCGCCCTCGTGTTGAAAGACGCGGATTTGAAAGCACAATGGATTGCCGAACTCGACGAAATGCGCGGCCGCATCAAAGCCATGCGCCAAAAATTCGTCGAACTGCTCAAAGCCAAAGGCGTAAATCAAGACTTCGACTTCATCATCGAACAAAACGGCATGTTCTCCTTCAGCGGCCTCACGCCCGAACAAGTCGACCGCCTGAAAAACGAGTTCGCCATCTACGCCGTACGCTCCGGCCGCATCAACGTTGCCGGTATTACCGATGACAACATCGACTACCTGTGCGAAAGCATCGTAAAAGTGTTGTAATCCGCATCAGGCAATACCAAAAGGTCGTCTGAAAACCTAAATACCGTTTTCAGACGACCTTTCCCCACCTTTTGACACAAAAACCCCTTAAAGCATCACATTATGAGACCCACACTAGACGTCATCATCCCCTGCTACAACTCCGCCGCCACCCTTCAAGCGGCTGTCGAAAGCGCCGTTTCCCAACCCGCCGTCGAAAACGTCTGGCTGATTGACGACGCCTCCATCGACGACACACGCCTTATCATGAGCGACCTCGCCGCCATCCATCCGAAAGTCCGTTGCGAATATATGCTCGAAAACGGCGGCGCCGCCAAAGCCCGCAACTGGGGCGCCATGCAAAGCCAAGCCGACTTCATCGCCTTCCTCGACGCCGACGACGTCTATGAAAACAACGTCCTCAACGCCACCTACCTCGGCTTGGAAGCCTACTCCTACCTCAGCCTGGTCCGCCTCAAATTGCGTCCCGTCGGCTTTCCCGAACACTACCTCAACCACCCGCAATTCCCCACTGCATGGGAAAGGCTGCAAATGACCGGCGGCGGCAACACCGTATTCCGCCGCAGCATCTTTCTCGCCTGCGGCGGCTTTCCGCAAGACGAACTCTTCCGAATCTTCGGCGGCGAAGATGCCGCACTCGGCATCGCCCTGACCCGCAACAGCGTCGTCGGCTACCTCTTTGAAGAACGCGATCCCGCCGTCAGACACAACTACCGCCCCGGCATCCACGCCGAGCGCCTGCTCGATGCCGAACTTTTCGGCAAAACCATCCCCGGACTGACCATAGACCACCAAAACGAAGCCGAAGCCGTCACCCGCCGCATCGGCCGCCGCCTTCAAGAAGTCAAAGCACACTCAACCTTCGAAGAAGCCGGCACCATGCCACTCTACCCCGAGTACGAATAAGCAGGCATCAACGCCAAAACCCGTCCGAACGGTTGCATCACATTGCTTAAAGCAAAAAGGTCGTCTGAAATCTTGTTTTCAGACAACCTTTATTCATATAGTGGATTAACTTTAAATCAGGACAAGG
>NZ_KV789492.1:11934-15544 GCF_001807625.1 Neisseria sp. HMSC03D10 | reverse complement strand
GCCGTACTGGTTTAAAGTTAATCCACTATAACAAACAAACCCGTATCAAAACCCTAACGGGCAGGCTGTAACAATCTCAAAACATACCGGCAAATAAAAAAGCCCGGACATTTGTCCAGGCTTTTTAAATTTGGTGGGTCGTGAGCGATTCGAACGCTCGACCAACGGATTAAAAGTCCGCTGCTCTACCGACTGAGCTAACGACCCGATAAGCTGCGAATTATAGAAGGCGGGACTTTTCGTGTCAAGCAATTTTCTCAAAACAACAAGATTAAATCTTTAAATATTTGATTTCCCGATTATTCGCTTTAGCATAATCTTCAGCACTACAAGGTCGTCTGAAACCGTTCGAAAGGCTTTCAGACGACCTCTGCCCTTTATTCCACTACAATTTTCGGGAAGCGGCTGCTGAAATCTTTGCCTTTGTCTGCAATGGTCAGGGCGATTTGGAAGGCTGCGTCGGTGTAGATTTTGGCAATGGCGGGATGTTCGTCAAACAACTGTTTCGCCGCGCCGCCGTCCATTGCTTCGCGTACGGGCAGGCTTAACGGAAGCTGTCCGAGCAGCGGGACATTCAGACGACCTGCCAAGTTTTTGCCGCCTTCCGAACCGAAAATAGCTTCGGCGTGACCGCAGTTGGAGCAGATATGTACCGACATGTTTTCCAGTACGCCGAAAATCGGGATATTGACTTTGTGGAACATATCGACTGCTTTGCGCGCGTCAATCAGGGCAATGTCTTGCGGCGTGGTAACGACGACTGAACCGGTTACGGGGATTTTCTGCGACAGGGTGAGCTGGATGTCGCCTGTACCCGGCGGCAGGTCGATGAAGAGGTAGTCCACTTCGTCCCACTCGCTTTGGAACATCAACTGCTGCAAGGCTTGGCTGACCATCGGGCCGCGCCAAACGACGGCTTGATCGGTATCGACCAGAAAGCCGATGGACATCACTTGGATGCCGCTGTCGGCTTCGACGGGAATCAGTTTTTTGTTTTGTTGGTCGGGTTTGCGGTCTTGCACGCCCAACATGGTCGGTTGGCTGGGGCCGTAGAGGTCGGCATCCAGTACGCCCACTCGCGCGCCCATGCGTGCCATGGCGGTGGCAAGATTGGCGGTGGTGGTGGATTTGCCGACACCGCCTTTGCCGGATGCAACGGCAATGATGTTTTTGACGCCTTTGATGGTGGCGACGCCGGGCTGTACTTTGTGTGTTGTGATTTCAGTGTCAATGCTGAGGTGGATATGCGCATCGCCCGTGATGCCGATGACGGCTTCTTGCAGGCTGTTGGCGATGTCGGCGGCGATATGTCCGACGGGGAATCCGAATTTCAGTCCGATATGGAGGCCGTCGGAACGTTCTGCCAACAGTTTGACGGCTTTTTCACTGCCGAGCGTGCGTTCGGTGCCGGGGATTTTTACTGCTTCGATTGCAGCGGAAATGGCGGGGATATTCATGTTGTTCTCTCTGATGCGGTGGCGTTTGAAACAGAACGAATGATACCGTATTGCCTTGTTCGGACGCAAAATATTGCGGGCTTGGCGTTTCAGACGACCTTTCGCATGAAACGCCAAGCCCGCGGGGAAATGCGTATAATGACCGCCTGACAAAATTTGTAAGCATCAAAATAAGATTATGGACATTTCCGATTTCGATTTCACCCTGCCCGACCGATTAATTGCCCAGCATCCGCCCGAAGTGCGCGGCAGCAGCCGTCTTTTGGTCTCGCTGCCCGATATGCCGCTGCAAGACCGCGTGTTCGGCGATTTGCCTGATTATATTGAGGCGGGCGACGTTTTGGTGTTCAACAACACCAAAGTCATGAAAGCGCGGCTGTTCGGGCAAAAAGAGAGCGGCGGCAAAATCGAGGCCCTGATAGAGCGCGTTTTGGACAACCACACCGCGCTGGCGCACATCCGCTCGTCCAAATCGCCCAAACCCGGCACGAAGCTGATTTTTGAAGGCGATATTTGTGCCGTCATGGTTGAGCGTGCGGACGAACTGTTCTGCCTGCGCTTTGAAGGCGGGCAAACCGTTTACGAGCTTCTGGAGCAAAACGGCCATTTGCCGCTGCCTCCTTATATTGAACGCGCTGCCGGCGCGGATGACGACACGCGCTATCAAACCGTCTATGCCAAACATCAGGGCGCGGTCGCGGCGCCGACGGCAGGTTTGCATTTTACAGACGAGCTTTTAGGTCGTCTGAAAGCCAAAGGCGTGGAAACGGCGGAAGTAACCCTGCACGTCGGTGCGGGAACGTTCCAGCCCGTGCGCGTGGACAAAATCGAAGAACACAAAATGCACAGCGAATGGTTTGACGTACCGCCCGAAACCGTCGCCGCCATCGAAGCCGCCCATGCGCGCGGAAACAAAGTTTGGGCAGTCGGCACCACCTCCATGCGCGCCCTCGAATCTGCCGCGCGCGAGACAGGCCGTCTGAAAGCGGGACAGGGCGACACCGATATTTTCATCACGCCGGGCTACCGCTTCCGCGTCATCGACCGCCTGATTACCAACTTCCACCTGCCCAAATCCACGCTTCTGATGCTCGTCAGCGCGTTTTCAGGCATGGAACACATCCGCGCGGTGTACCGCCATGCGGTCGAACATGAATACCGTTTTTTCAGCTACGGGGACGCGATGGTTTTGGGGCGGAGAGAAACGGACATCGAGGATTAAAAGATACTGCTCCTCCTGCCGCCCTTCCCGCCCTGGAAATTTGCTTTTGAATCCGGCAACGGTTTTTAAACGCTTATTTCGTAAAATTTCCTATGGATTCCCGCCCGCGCGGGAATGACGGCAGGAACCTTATTATTTCGGTTTGCCATCAGTCTCCCGGTTCAATATGAAACCGGCTTTAATTCATGAAGTCGAACTTCAATTATTTGCATCTTCCTTTTCTTGATTGGTTTTCCTGAAAATTCGTCTAACAAAAACATAGGGAAGAAATATTGAAAGAAAATTCAAAGTCCCCTGAATAAAATTCAAATTCCAACTGTATTTATTGATATAGCCGAGAAGGAACATATCGGATAAAAAATATAGAAATTGATAACAAGCTATGACCAATATGACGAAAAATATAAACTGCTTCCAGTTGTTCATATAATCCCTCACACCATTTCCAAAAGGTCCGACGCTGCCAACGATACATCCATACCCTTGCTTCTTCATGTTTTTCCTGATTGAAGCCCGCCGGTAGGTTTTTCAATAACAAATATTCATTCTTGCCGATGCGTTCTAAAGCTTTTCCCGAGTCATCCGTACTTATTCCCTATCAAACACACCTTATAGTGGATTAAATTTAAATCAGGACAAGGCAACGAAGCCGCAGACAGTACAGATAGTACGGCAAGGCGAGGCAACGCCGTACTGGTTTAAAGTTAATCCACTATAAAATGCAACTCATAATGCAATTCATTGTGAAATTGATACCTTCAAAGTATTTTCAGATACCCCGATCATATCCCTGAAAATATTGATTCAATCAGACGATAATATATGAAATCAAACAACTCATAGATACTCAAAATAGCCAAAAGCCTTTCCTACCTTGGCTTTGGCCTTGGGCATTAAATTACAATATAGTGGATTAAATTTAAATCAGGAC
>NZ_KV789492.1:0-11914 GCF_001807625.1 Neisseria sp. HMSC03D10 | reverse complement strand
ACGCCGTACTGGTTTAAAGTTAATCCGCTATACATTCAGCCGCAGCTTGATGTCGTCTGAAAACGGGGTACGTTGGGGTTGATGATGGAAGGTCGTCTGAAAACTTTTCAGACGACCTTTTCCACATCCGTATCTCAAACGTGATGGATAACCAGCTTCTTGCCCTGATAGTCCAATACGTCCACATCCATATCAAACAAATCTTTAATATTTTCAGCGGTAAAGATGTCGTTCGGCGTGCCGGTCATGGCGACTTGTCCGTTTTTCATGGCGATGACGTGGTCAGCGTAGGCGGCGGCTTGGTTGATGTCGTGCAGGACGACGACGGTGGTGCGCTTGTGTTCGCGGGTCAGCCGTTGGAGCAACTGCATGAGGGCGCGGGCGTGGTACATATCGAGGTTGTTGAGCGGTTCGTCCAAGAGGACGTAATCGGTGCTTTGGCAGAAGACCATGGCAATCATGGCGCGTTGGCGTTGTCCGCCGGAGAGTTCGGTCAGGTAGCGGTTGGCGAAACTGTCCAGTTTGAACTCGGAAAGTGCGTTTTCGACGATGGCGAGGTCTTCGGGGGTCGGTCTGCCTTGATGGTAGGGATAACGCCCGAACATGAGCAGATCGCGCACGGTAATGCGGCTCATGACGCTGTTTTCTTGGGTCAGGATGGAGAGCGTTTTTGCCAGCTCGGCGGTAGGCGTGGTGGAAACATCTTTGCCGGCGTAGCTGATGCTGCCCTGCTCCAGCGGACGGAGGCGCGCCATGAAGGAGAGGAGCGTGGATTTGCCGGCGCCGTTGGGACCGATGAGCGCGGTAATGCCGCCTTCGGGGATGTCGAGACTGACGTTGTCGAGGATGGGATTGCCGCCGATGTGGAAGCTGACGTTGCGGATGGTAATCATGATAGGTTTGATGTGTGGATTTGTTTTCAGACGACCTCCGAATATGGGAGGTCGTCTGAAAGGGATGGGCTTCAGATTTCGCGAACGATGACGAATTGGGGATCGTCTGCCAAATCAATCAAAAAGGCTTTGACACGCGCCTGCCAGAGTTCGCCGAAGCGTTTGAGTTCTTCTGCGGTGGCGGTGCCGCTGACGGCTTTGGGCATGATGTCGCGCATTTCGGGGGCGAAGGGCTGCATGGCGGCATTGAGGCTGACGGCGACGGTTTTGCCGTTGTCTTTGCGGCGCAGGGTCAGCGTGCCTTCGATGTCGGCACCGAAACTCAACAGGTTGCGGCGGGCAAAGCGTCCTTGCGGACCGATACCGCCGAAGCCGGTTTCGGGAGCGGCGCCGGTTAAGAGTTGGACAACGGATGCGGTAACGCCGACCGTACCTTCATCGCGCGCGCCCTGCATGGCGGCTTCGATTCCACCGCGTTGCGGCAGGTCGCCGCCGTAAAGTGCTTTCAAGCCTTTAAGCGTCATGAGGTACGCGCCTGCGACGGTGGGACAGGAATGTCCGCACAGGCGGACGGCATCGGCGTAGCGATACTGCATGATGCCGTCCTCTGCCGCGCCGAGAAATTCGGCGAGCGCGTCTTGGACGGTCAGCGTCGGGGCTTGCTCGAAAAATTCGGGGAAGTGTTCTTGAGTCATACGGTATCCTTTTACTTTAAAGAGGTCGTCTGAATCTGTTTTCAGACGACCTTTGTGCTTATTTCAACAGGGTGCGTTTATCGTTGATAAACATTTCGGCAATTTTACTTGAACCGAACGGGTTGAGGTGGTTGGTATCGAAGTACACCGGCAGCCCGTCTATGAGTTTGTCCGCGGGGATGTACTGCATAAAGTCCACCCATTGTACGCTGCGGTGCTGCTTCACGATTTTTTCGATTTCGTCTTCCGACTTGGCGGAATCGCGGATTTCTGCCTTTTTATCCTCTGAAACATAATGGATGTCGATGCCGAGCTTTTGTTTCAGGTAATAACGCCGCAACGGCAGCTGTCCGTCCATAGGCGTATCGGCCAAAACGTACACTTGCTTGCCCGCCTTCACCAAATCCTCCAGCATTGTGTTGAACCTTTCTAAAAATTCCGGTTTGGCGGTATGGAGGAACCAACGTTGCGAAATGATGATGACAGGATAGTCTTTGGTTTTTTGTTCGATAAAACTGTTATACGGATTGCAGCGGTCGGCGCGGCGGTCGCTGTCGGGCAGGACGAATCCGAACGCGGTGGCGCAGCTGTTGGACGTGATAACGTCTGCCGACCAGCCTTCTTTTTTGCCGACGATGTCGAGGAACGGGCTCAAATGGGCGGCATGCGAGTCGCCGATGACCAAAACTTCAGGTTTTTGGTTTGCCGCACCGACGGCGCAGTCGGTTTTGGTCAACGTGTCCACGCAAATTTTGCTTTCATCAGCCTTGTACAAACTGCTTTCAAACGCGGCGGGTTTGGCGGTCATCAGGTAGGTTGCCGCAGGAATCAGCAGCGCGAAATAAGCCGTCATACTCCATTTGAATTTCGCCGTCGTAAAATTCTTTGCCTTCCGCGCCGGTGTTTCCACAAAATAATAAGACAACACCGACAACAGCAGCATGATGATGACAGCCAATGCCGATGCAGCAAGCGGAAGCTGCGCGTCCATATAAATGTAGCGCATGAGCGCCAACACCACCCAGTGCCACAAATACAGCGAATACGAAATCAACCCGACAAACACCACCGGCTTGAGGCTCAACAGTTTGGACGTATTGAAACCTTCCTGCATCTGCAATGATTTGCCCGAATAAATCAAACCGCCGACCGCCAGACAGCAAAGCAGCCGTTCGATGTTTCCCGCGCCGGGCAGGACGCCGTAGGGCAGCACCAGCGTGGCGGCGATGACCGCCATCATCAGCCATCCGAACAGCGGCGTACTGGCTTTGTCGTTTTGTTCGGCAGGCGGAATAAAGGCAAAAAGCGAACCGACCAACAGCTCATAAGCGCGCACATGCGGCAGGAAATACGCCTCCATACCCAAAGTCGGCAACAGCGCGGAAAACAGGCTGATGACAATCAGCAAAAGGATAAACGTCCGCACATTGCGCCGTTTGCTGAGACGGAAAAACAAAATCAGCAACGCGGGGAAAATAAAGTAAAACTGTTCTTCCAACGACAGCGACCAAATGTGCTGCAACGGCTTTTCCGTCGCATCCGCATCAAAATAGCCGCCGCGGCGGGCAAAGAACAGGTTGGCGGCAAACAGCAAGGCATAGACGGCGGATTTGACGTATTGGCGCAAATCGAAAGACAAAAAGAAAATGGCGGCAACGACCGTCGTGCAAAGCAATACACAGGCAAAGACAGGCAAGATGCGTTTGGCGCGGCGTTTGTAAAACTCGAGAAACGAAAAACTGCCGTCGCGAATCTCGCGGCTGATAATGGTCGTAATCAAATATCCCGACAACACGAAAAACATATCCACGCCCAAAAAACCACCCGGCAGCCATTGGGGATCGATATGAAATACGATGACGGATAAAACGGCCAATGCCCGTATCCCGTCCAAATCAGGACGATATTTCAACACTTTACTCATAACTCATACCTGATAGTAATCTCAGTGATGTTTACTATGAGTATAAACTCAATATTTAGTTTCACGCCCCCTATTAAATTTAAAGGGTGTACAAAATCAAAATACAGTCTGGAAATGATGAATTACCGCCTGAATTCAGGCTGGAAAAGTTTTCAGACGACCTACCGCTTGCGTTTCAGCACCAAATATAAAAACACCAACCCGCCCGCAAATTCAACCACTACGCTCAACACCGCCTTCATGCCGAGTAGGTGTTCGAACACGGTTTGCCCGCCGACCAGCAGGATGCCGCCGACGCACACCGTCATCGGCAGCCGCACGCTATGGCGCACGCTCGGGGCAAAATGGTTGGCAAGCGCGGCAGCCAGCAGGCCGAAGAAGCTGACCGGCCCGACCACCGCCGTCGCCGTCGCCACGAGCGCGGCAATCCAAAGCAACAGCCACAAAGTATTGCGCGTGTAGTTTATGCCCAAATTAATCGTTTGGTCGCGTCCCAAAAGATGGACGTCCAGACGGTGCCGCTCGCGCCAAACCACCACCGCGCTCGCCAGCAGAATCAGCGCGCCCACGCCCAAAAGCTCGCTGTGGACGGTATTGAAGTTCGCAAACATATTCGCCTGCGCCGCCGTAAATTCCTCCGGATCAATCATGCGCGTCAACAGCGAAGAGAGGCTGCGGAACAAAATCCCGAAAATCACGCCGATCAAAATCATGCGCGACAAATCGCGTCCGCCCTGCCGGATGAGCGTGTAAAACAAAAGCAGCGAACCGCCCATCATCATCACCAACTCAAAGCCGAACTTGCCCGTCAGCGGCAGCGACGTATAGCCCACCCCACCCAAGGCAAACAGCAAAAGCGTTTGCAAAAACACATACAGCGAATCGAAGCCCAAAATCGAAGGCGTAAGGATCGGGTTGTTCGTCAACGTTTGGAAAAGCTGGGTCGAAACCCCGACCGCATACGCCACCAGCAGCAAAGCCGCCAGCTTGTTCAGCCGCAGCTGCAACACAAAATCCCAATCGCCTTGGATGTTCAAAGTCAGGAACAAAGTGCAACACGCCAGCAGCAAGACAAACGCCGCCCACAGCGGACGGGAAGAACCCTGCATAAACGCAACCTTATTCGAGCGAAGCGCGCTACGCTTGTTTTCAGACGACATGGGCAGGCTTCCTCAACAAAATCCACAAAAACAACACCGTACCCAACACACCGAACACGGTTGAGACCGGAATCTCAAACGGGAACACAATCACGCGTCCCAAAATATCGCACAAAAGCACCAACGACGCGCCGAGCAAAGCCACCGCAGGCAGGCTTTGGCGCAGCTTGTCACCCATCAGGCGGCTGATGATGTTCGGCACGACCAGCCCGATAAACGGAATATTGCCGACCGTTACCAACACCAGCGACGTAATCAGCGCGACAATCACCAAGCCTACCCACAACACCGCCGTCCGGTTCAGACCCAAATTCACGCTCACCGTCTCGCCCAAGCCCAAAATCGTCAGCTGATCGGCAATCAAATACGCCGCCAACGCCAAGCCGCCCGTCAGCCACAACAATTCGTAACGCCCCAACAGCACGCCCGAAAAATCGCCCTGCTGCCACACGCTCAACATCTGCATCATCTCAAACTCATACGCGATAAACGTCGCCACCGCCTCGATAACGCCGCCGAAAATAATCCCCACCAGCGGCACCATCAACTGCGCCGTCGGCGGCAAACGGCGTATCAGCATCATAAACACCAGCATGCCCGCCAACGCCGCCACGGCTGCCACCGACATTTTCGCCGTCAGCCCGGCAGCCGGAAACATCAGCGTCATCACCAACACACCCAACGCCGCGCTCTGACTCGCGCCCACCATAGACGGCTCGACAAAACGGTTGCGCATCAAAATCTGCATAATCATCCCCGCCACCGCCATCGAAGCCCCCGTCAGCACAATCGCAAACGTGCGCGGCAGGCGGCTGACCAGCATCAGTTCCGTACTGTCAGACAAAGTCCAGCGAAACACATCCGCCCAGCGGAAATCGCCGACGCCCACCGACAGACTGACGACAAACAGCACCGCCAGCACAAAGCAGTTGATTAAATTTAAAGATAAAGGTTTGACGGACATAAGGAAAAAATGTGAAATATTTAAAACACGGCAACAGCCATGTTCGGCAATGTAATGCATCTTCGCCCTCTTACAGCATGAGAGGACACTTTGAATTTCGGCGTCTTTTAAAACAATCTCATCCTAAATACCTCATCGCTTCAGGATATGGCAAAGGACAAAATTGCTGTTATGGCAATCAAGGTCGTCTGAAAATAAATCAGGCAACACCTTAATAAAATTCTGATACAAACCAAAAATCGTGCTAACGATAACATTTACTACAAAAAGAGACAATATTTATTCGAATAATAACCATTCTTGATGAAAACAAAGTTTGCCGGCATAGAATCCCATTAATAGGAATCTCCGTTTCCGCACAAATCTACTGTATCTTTCCAAATCCCATTTGCTATAAAATTCCCCGATACAACCTCTTTCAGACGACCTCATCATGAACGACCACCAACTGCTCCGTTACAGCCGCCACATCCTTCTCGACGAAATCGGTATCGAAGGACAGGAAAAAATTCTTGCCGCCCGCGTCCTCGTCGTCGGCTGCGGCGGGCTGGGCGCGGCAGCACTGCCGTACCTTGCCGCATCAGGCGTTGGCAAACTCATCATCGCCGACCACGACACCATAGACGATACCAACCTCCAACGCCAAACCACCTTCACCGAAGCCGACATCGGACAAGCCAAAGCGCAAGTGATGGCAGGTCGTCTGAAAGCCGTCAACAGCGCGTGCGACATTACCGCACTGACCGAAAAACTGGACGAAACCCGCCTGACCGAGCTCATGCATACCGCCGACATCGTCCTCGACTGCACTGACAACTACCCCACCCGCCAAGCCATCAACCGCGCCGCCGTCGCCACCCGTACCCCGCTGGTTTCCGGTGCTGCCGTGCGTTTTGAAGGACAAATCGCCGTGTACCGCCCCGATTTACCTGACAGCCCTTGCTACGCCTGCCTGTTTGACGGAGATACCGCCGATGACGGCGCTTGCGCCCTGTTCGGCGTATTTTCTCCGTTGGTCGGCATCATCGGCGCCACCCAAGCCGCAGAAGCCCTCAAACTCCTCACCGGCGTAGGCGAACCGGCACACGGCAAACTGAAAACTTACAACGCACTTACCGGCAAATGGCAAGAATTCCTCTTCACTCAAAATCCCGACTGTAATGTGTGTGCCAAAGCCAAATCAGACGAAACATGCCGATGATTGTATGCAGAACTTGGATTCTATGATCAGGTTCAAACGAGCATTAAAATATTATCAGCCGCCATTCTCTGCCGACTAATCATCACTGCCACACTATAAAGGTCGTCTGAATATATTTGAAATACGTGAAATCCAACCTATTGATTTTTTAATCATAAAAAAGGCAAACCCTTTTTGGGTTTGCCTTTTTAAGACGGCTGTTTAGTGAACGTCTTTCCAATATTCTTTTTTCAGGAAGTATGCCAGAGGCAGCATTACTGCAAGCAAGAACATCAATACGATATAGCCTGTACGTTTGCGCTGGAGTTGCGCCGGTTCACCCATGTAAACCAAATAGTTCACCAAATCGCGTACATAAGCATCGTACTCTGTTTGGACGACTTTGCCGTTTGGCAAACGACGGCTGTGTGCGCCGGTAGATTCCCAATAGAGCTTGGGTTTCAATTCGCCATGTTCGTCTTTCACCATGACCGGCTGACCTTTGGCATCCAGCTCAACCGCTTGAACGCCTTGTTGCTCCCACAAGGGGTGGGGCATGCCGACTTTGTCGAATACGACATTGTTCCAACCGTTCGGACGGGTCGGGTCTTTATAGAAGCCGCGCATATAGGCATACAGATAATCCGCGCCTTTAGAACGGGCAATCAGTGTCAGATCCGGAGGAGCCGCACCAAACCATTTGGCAGCATCTTTAGGATTCATCGCCGCCAACATGACATCACCGACGTTGTCTGTCGTAAACATCAGGTTTTTCTTGATTTCTTCATCAGTCAAACCGATGTCTTTCAGACGGTTGAAGCGCATACCGCTTGCCGAGTGGCAGGATAAGCAGTAGTTGGTGAAAATTTGAGCACCGCGCTGCAAGCTGACTTGGTCGCGCAGGTCAATCTCAACTTTTTCATAGTGTCCGCCACCGCTGGCGACGGCGGCACTCATAGGCACTGCCAATAACAAGGCAGCAAACCAGTTTTTCAGGGTATGTTTCATTTTCGCTGCCCTCATCAGATATTGGTTGCAAACAGGTAAGCACCCACTGCGGTAATACCGACATAAACAAAGAACATGATTTTTTGTTTAGTGGTGCTCATGGTTACGCGTTCCGGAACCGGTTTGTTTGTATCCAGTTTGGTATAGAACGGCATACCCAGGAAGAATGCAAAATAGACGACGGACAGGATACGCGCAACCAAAGTACGGGTATCGGTTGCTACCATCGCACCCAAAATACCCAAACCGATAAAGGCAATGATGAACAGAACCAACGCAGTTTTGAAGATTGGGCCGCGATAGCGGACGGATTTCACTTCACCTTTATCCAACCAAGGCAACAGGGCAATCAGGACAACTGCTGCACCCATACCGATTACGCCCCATACCTGAGTACCGGCAAAGGAAGGAATCGCACGCAGAATTGCGTAGAACGGAGTGAAGTACCATACCGGTGCAATGTGCGGCGGTGTTTTCAGCGCGTTTGCCGCGTCAAAGTTCGGGGCTTCGAGGAAGTAGCCGCCGCCTTCAGGGGCGAAGAACAATACGGAGCAGAAAACAATCAGGAATACGACAACGCCCAAGATGTCTTTGACGGTGTAGTACGGATGGAAAGGAATGCCGTCGAGCGGAACGCCGTTTTCATCTTTGAGTTTTTTGATTTCCACGCCGTCAGGGTTGTTCGAACCCACTTCGTGCAAGGCGATGATGTGTGCCACGACCAAACCGAGCAACACCAGCGGTACGGCAATAACGTGCAGTGCGAAGAAGCGGTTCAGGGTAACGTCGGAAACGTTGAAGTCGCCGCGAATCCAAGTGGATAAATCAGGACCGATAACAGGGATGGCGGAGAACAGGTTAATAATCACCTGCGCGCCCCAGAAGGACATTTGCCCCCAAGGCAACAGGTAGCCCATAAAGGCTTCGGCCATCAATGCCAAGAAAATCAGGGAACCGAAAATCCACACCAATTCGCGCGGTTTTTTGTACGAACCGTAAATCAGGCCGCGGAACATGTGCAGGTACACGACGATGAAGAAGAAAGATGCGCCGGTAGAATGCATGTAGCGGATAATCCAGCCGCCGGACACGTCGCGCATGATGTACTCTACTGCGGTAAAGGCAGCAGGCAGGTGATAGGCATTCAGGTTGCCGTCCGGTTTGTAGTTCATGGTCAGGAAGATACCGCTGACGATTTGAATCACGAGGACGAGCAGAGCCAAAGAGCCGAAGTAATACCAGAAGTTGAAATTCTTCGGCGCGTAGTATTGAGCCAAATGCTCATTCCACATTTTAGACAGAGGGAAACGAGCGTCCGTCCAGTCTAACAATGCTTTTGCTTTGCTATTGGTTTGGTTTGCCATAATTATCGTTCCTTATTTTTAGTCTTCGCCTACCAAGACTGTCGTATCGCTCAGATATTTGTAGGGCGGAACAACCAGGTTGGTCGGTGCAGGAACACCTTTATATACGCGGCCTGCCATGTCGAATTTCGAACCGTGGCAAGGGCAGAAGAAACCGCCTTTCCAGTCTGCACCCAAATCCGCAGGGGCAACGTCGGGACGGTAGGTCGGCGAGCAGCCCAAGTGGGTACAGATACCGATGGCTACAAGGATGTTCGGCTTAATCGAACGGGTCTCGTTTTTAGCATATTCGGGCTGTTGATCCGCATCGGAATTAGGGTCGGCAACCGCGCCGTTCAAACTTTTCAGGTCTTTGAGCTGCTGATCGGTACGGTTAACCACCCAAATCGGTTTACCTTGCCATTCGGCAGTCAACATTTGTCCGGATTCGATTTTACTGACATCGATTTCGACGGCAGCACCTGCGGCCTTGGCTTTTTCCGACGGGAAAAAGCTTGCCACGAAAGGCGTAGCTACGCCCAAAGCCGCCACACCGCCCGCGCCGCACGTAGCCAGCGTCAGAAAGCGGCGGCGACCGCTATTGATTTCTTGATTATCCATTATTCAGTCGTCCTAAAATTTTGGGAATACCGAGCCATTAAACGATGTAATTCTACCTAGTTTGCCGTGATACTCAAAGCATTATTTAAATTAAGGTAAATTTTCATGACGATTATCAAGGCTTAAGCGGGATTATCTTCGTCGAAATGACAGACTTCCAACTCAAAATGTTGTGCCACGGCTTCGCCCAGGGCGCGGATGCCGTAACGTTCCGTCGCATGGTGTCCCGCGCTGACAAACGCAACGCCTGTTTCATTGGCAAGGTGAAACTGCGATTCCGAGATTTCTCCGGTCAGATAAGCATCGACGCCTTCGTCTATGGTCGTCTGAAAAAATCCCTGCGCACCGCCGGTACACCATGCGATACGTTTGATTTCGCGCGACATATCGCCGACGGCTACGGGCTGCCGTCCCAACGCAGCAGCAATGTGTTGCAACCATTCAGCCAAAGTCTGCGGCGTTTTCAGACGACCTATATTCAACAGGTTCTGTTCGCCGAACTGCCTTTCGACCTCCCAACCCAACTTATCGGCAAGCTGCGCGTTGTTGCCCAACACAGGGTGCGCATCCAGCGGCAGGTGGTAGCCCGCCATATTGATTTGGTGTTGCAATAATGTTTCGATGCGCACTTTTTTCCAGCCCGTAATCGTTACCGGCTCGTTTTTCCAAAACATTCCGTGGTGCACCAAAAGCATATCCGCGCCCTGCTCCGCAGCAAAATCGACCGCTGCCTTGCTTGCCGTTACCGATGTCGCTATTTTGCCGACTTCTGCCCTGCCCTCGACCTGCAAACCGTTGGGCGCATAGTCTTTGAACATGCCGACCTGCAACACCTCATCGCACCACGCCAAAATATCATTGCGTTTCGCCATATTATTCCTTTCAACACATAGCGGATTGAATTTCACAGGACAAGGCGAAATAACACCATCCCCGCTCCAAGTCAATTCACCATATTCATACAAAATCGGACCCACATTCTAACCGCAAACCCTGACGCGTCCCAATCCCCATGCCGTTCAACACGCGCCCGCATTTACACCCCGGCATGAAATATTTTAATATTGCCCGTTTCAAAAGGTCGTCTGAAAGCATAAAAACCAATGGATTCCATCATCGAACTGCGCCATCTCAAAACCCTGCTGGCACTCGAAGAAACCGGCAGCGTATCCCTTGCCGCCAAGCGCGTCTTCCTGACCCAATCCGCCCTTTCGCACCAAATCCGTGCGCTTGAAAACTATTACGACACCCCCCTGTTTGAGCGCAAATCCACGCCCTTGCGTTTTACACCCGCCGGCGAACGCCTGTTGCGGCTCGCACGCGAACTCCTCCCGCAAGTTTCCGCCGCCGAGCGCGACCTCGCCCGCATCATCGAAGGCGAAGCAGGCGAATTACGGCTGGCTGTCGAATGCCACACCTGTTTCGACTGGCTCATGCCCGCAATGGGCGAATTCCGCCCCATGTGGCCGCAAGTCGAATTGGACATCGTTTCCGGCTTTCAGGCAGACCCCGTCGGACTCCTGCTGCAACACCGCGCCGATCTCGCCATCGTATCCGAAGCCGAAAAACAAAACGGCATCAGCTTCCGCCCCCTGTTTGCCTACGAAATGGTCGGCATCTGCGCCCAAGACCACCCGCTTGCCGCCAAAACCGTTTGGGAAGCAGAAGACTTCATCGGCGAGACCCTCATCACCTATCCCGTTCCCGACGAAATGCTCGACCTGCCCAAAAAAATCTTGTTACCCAAAGGCATCAACCCGCCGCGCCGCCGCAGCGAACTGACCATCGCTATCATCCAACTCGTCGCCAGCAAACGCGGCATCGCCGCCCTGCCCTACTGGACCGTGATGCCCTATCTCGAAAAAGGCTACGTCGTCCACCGCCAAATCACCGCCAACGGTCTGCAAAGCGAACTCTACGCCGCCACGCGCACCGAAGACGCCGACAAAAGCTATCTCGACAACTTCTGCCAAATCGTCCGCGAACGCAGCTTCGCCGACCTCCCCGGCTTAAGCGAACTGACAATGCCCGGACAGGATTGATGTTTTCTTGAAACAGGGTGTCAAGGCATTCACGCACTTCGATTTCAATATCAAAAGGTCCTTGGATTCGGATTTCAAGTGCAA
>NZ_KV789491.1:21985-27571 GCF_001807625.1 Neisseria sp. HMSC03D10 | reverse complement strand
GTCCTGCTACGAAGACTATGAACACGCTCTGAGAACCTTATCTTCTGCAAACTCAAAACACCAAACCGGCGGTTAATCTGTTTAACCGCCGGTTTGATGTTTTCAAAGCAATCAGAATTTGTCATTCGGCCAGCGCGTGCTTTGCAGGATGCTGGCGTCAACGTCTTGAATATTGCGATGGCCTGTGAACGCCATGGAGACGTCCATTTCCTTATACAGGATTTCCAGCGCGCGGGTAACGCCTTCTTCTCCGTATGCGCCCAAGCCGTAGAGGAACGCGCGGCCTATCATCGTGCCTTTCGCGCCCAAAGCCCATGCTTTGAGGACGTCCTGACCGCTGCGGATGCCGCTGTCCATCCAGACTTCGATGTCGCTGCCGACTGCGCTGACGATGTCGGGCAAGGCTTTGATGGAGGATATGGTGTCGTCGAGCTGGCGGCCGCCGTGGTTGGAAACGACCAATGCGTCCGCGCCGCTTTTTGCTGCTTTTTCCGCATCTTCGGGTTCCATAATACCTTTGATAATCAGCTTGCCGCCCCACAAATCTTTAATGCGGGCAACGTCGTCCCAGCTCAGGCGCGGGTCGAATTGTTCGGAAGTCCATGAAGACAGCGAAGACAAATCGCCGACATTTTTAGCGTGTCCGACAATATTGCGGAACGTGCGGCGTTCCGTGTTCAGCATTTTCATGCACCATTCGGGCTTGGTTGCCAGATTGATTAAATTGGCGATGGTCGGTTTCGGCGGCGCGGACAGACCGTTTTTGATGTCTTTGTGGCGTTGGCCCAAAACCTGCAAATCGGCAGTTAACACCAACGCCGAACATTTGGCATCTTTCGCGCGCTTAATCAGGTTTTCCATAAACTCGCGGTCGCGCATCACATAAAGCTGAAACCAAAACGGCGCGCTGGTGTTTTCGGCAACGTCTTCAATCGAGCAGATGGACATGGTGGACAGCGTAAACGGAATGCCAAACTTCTCCGCCGCACGCGCCGCCAAAATTTCGCCGTCGGCGTGTGCCATGCCGGTAAAGCCCGTCGGCGCAATCGCCACCGGCATCTTCACATCCTGACCGATCATTTTAGTCTCTAAACTGCGGCCTTCCATATTGACCAATACCTTTTGGCGGAAGCGGATGTCTTTGAAATCCGAAGTGTTTTCGCGGTAGGTGGTTTCCGTCCAAGAACCTGAATCGATGTAATCGTAAAACATGCGCGGCATCTTGCGCTTGGCAACAAGGCGCAGGTCTTCGATACAGGTCATTTTGCTCAAATCGCGTTTCATTGTTGATTGCCTCTGTTAAGGGGTTGCTTATGGATTGGGTCGTCTGAAACGGGTAGGGCGGTTTCAGACGACCTTTTGCAATACCATAATGATTTAGTATGAATTAGATAATCTATATCAATCGCAATTATAAAGCAAATGGTTTTAACCCCGCCAAAAGCGGGGTAATAGCACTTTTCAGACGACCTCGGATTCAAGTTTCAGATAAAAAAGAGAAATCTTCAGGCAGATAAAAATCCATTCGCCCAGCCATTTAAACAAACAATCGGAAGATGCCCGAATATACTTGACTGAATCACTCAGATATTAGACAATCGCACCACTATAAAAAAGCCGACACAGGCACCTACCATGAGACTGACCACAAAAGGGCGTTTTGCCGTTACCGCCATGATCGATTTGGCGATGAACGCGCAAACCGGCGCTGTCAAACTCAGCGCCATCAGCGAACGCCAAAGCATTTCGCTTTCCTATCTCGAACAACTATTCAGCAAACTGCGGCGCGCCGGGCTGGTCGAAAGCCTACGCGGCCCCGGTGGTGGCTACATCCTCGCCGCCCCTCCCGCACAAATCAATATCGCCCAAATCATTTCCGCCGCCGAAGACAAACTGGACGCCACCCAATGCAGCAGCAAAGCCAACTGCCACCACGGTGCGCCCTGCCTGACGCACGACCTTTGGGAAAACCTGAACAAAACCATCAACGATTACCTCAGCAGCGTTACCCTGCAAAGCATCATCGAACAGAAAAATAGCGATGACGGCAGCCACGTCATCCAATTTACACATATCCATTAAGTACATTACAGAAAAAGAAAGAGCAAACCATGACCGTCAAAACCCCCGTTTATCTCGACTACGCCGCCACCACCCCCGTTGACAAACGCGTTGCCGAAAAAATGATTCCCTATCTGACTGAAACCTTCGGTAACCCCGCTTCCAACAGCCACGCATTCGGCTGGGAAGCAGAAGAGGCCGTCGAAAAAGCCCGCGCCGACATTGCCGCCCTAATTAACGCCGACCCCAAAGAAATCATCTTCACCAGCGGCGCGACCGAGTCCGACAACCTCGCCATCAAAGGCGCGGCAAACTTCTACAAAACCAAAGGCAAACACCTCATCACCGTCAAAACCGAACACAAAGCCGTGCTCGACACCATGCGTGAACTCGAACGCCAAGGTTTTGAAGTCACCTATCTCGGCGTACAAGAAAACGGCCTGATTGATTTGGAAGAACTCAAAGCCGCCATCCGCGACGACACCATCCTGATTTCCGTGATGTGGGTGAACAACGAAATCGGCGTAGTGCAAGACATTCCCGCCATCGGCGAAATTTGCCGCGAACGCAAAATCATCTTCCACGTCGATGCCGCCCAAGCCTGCGGCAAAGTGCCTGTGGACGTAGAAGCTGCCAAAATCGACCTGCTGTCCATGTCCGGCCACAAAGTGTACGGACCCAAAGGCATCGGCGCACTGTACGTCCGCCGCAAACCCCGCGTCCGCCTCGAAGCCCAAATGCACGGCGGCGGCCACGAACGCGGCTTCCGCAGCGGCACCCTGCCGACCCACCAAATCGTCGGCATGGGCGAAGCCTTCCGCATCGCCAAAGAAGAACTCGAGCAAGACATGGCGCACTACCGCAAACTGCGCGACATCTTCCTCAAAGGCATCGAAGGCATCGAAGAAGTCTATATCAACGGCGACCTCGAACACCGCGCCCCGAACAACCTGAATGTCAGCTTCAACTTCGTCGAAGGTGAAAGCCTGATTATGGCAGTGAAAGAACTCGCCGTGTCCAGCGGCTCCGCCTGCACCTCCGCTTCGCTCGAACCCAGCTACGTCCTGCGCGCGCTCGGCCGCAACGACGAACTGGCACACTCATCCCTGCGTATCACCTTCGGCCGCATGACTACCGAAGAAGAAGTCAAATTCGCTGCCGAACTGATCAAATCCAAAATCGGCAAACTGCGCGAACTGTCTCCGCTGTGGGAAATGTTCAAAGACGGGATTGATTTGAACTCGATTGAATGGGCGGCGCATTAAGAGCAGCTTGCACTCAAAAAACCATCACGAAAGGAATAAATTATGCTGGGTTGGTGGATAAGTGTTTTCAGCGATGCAGACAGGCAAGAGCCACATCTCATCGCCTCGTGGGAGTGCGGCGTTTCCGGTGCGGACTGGCTGGATGAACTTTGCAAAGAAGGGCGAGCCACGCAGACCGAGAACAAAGGCGGCTATCCAGATGTTTACCAAACGCAGGCGCGGCACGTCGCCCCGTGGCTGCTAGGCGGTAAAATCTCGCCGCAGGGCAATGCGCCGCATGGAAACTTCACGCCTGTTTTTATGGAAGACGACAAGGGCGAAACCGTGCTGATGAAGTCGTACGGCTATCGTCCTTTGAAACTGCATCGTCCTGAATTGCTGCGTACATTGCCGCCCAAAGCGGTTTTGACGATACAGGTATTTGATTTGAGCTAAAGCATCCGTTTTCAGCAACCTACCTATAAATAAAAAAGGTCGTCTGAAAATCCCCAAAGACCTTTTCAGACGACCTAAAAGCCACCACATTAAAATCAAGGATACAACCCATGAACGAACAAGAACTCGACCTCGACAATCTCGAGAACCTGCTTGAAGATTTTGACGGCGTTACCGTGGAAGGCGGTGTCGATTCGGAAAACGACGACGGCTGCGAAGGCGGCGCGTGCAAAATCTAAGGCGGCAGGGGTCGTCTGAAATATTGTTCGGAAGCAAAATAAGGAATCCCATGTCCCTACAAATTCAGGAACAGCATCATTTGCCGCAAACGACGCATTCCATTATTGGTTCGTGGCGGATGGAGCAGTTGAACATCAGTCTAGAGACCATACATGATATGCAGCGTTTGGTGGAAGGCAAAATCAGTTTGGATGAGGCTTTGGACGGCATCAAACAAAGAATGGCGGAAAAATGAGCAAATACGGCGGAGAAGACACTATTTATATGAATGGAGGCGTATTTAAAAACAAGCTCTCCATCCAAGATAGTGAATTGCTGAAAACCGCCGAAAAAGAATTTTCCGCTGTTCGCGCCCAATATCTGCTTTTGCAACCCATTACGGACAATTTCGATTTGGCCCATTTACAGACTATTCATCGCGAACTGTTTGGCGATGTTTATGATTGGGCAGGCGAAATCCGGCGGATTGATATTTCCAAAGGTAATACCCGATTTGCCAATTTTGCTTTTATCGAAAACGAAAGCCGTAAACTTTTAGAGAAGCTGCGAAACGAAAACTATTTGCAGGGGTTGGATAAAGATAAATTCGCCGAGCGTGTAGCCTATTATTTGGGCGAGTTGAACGTCCTACATCCTTTTCGTGAAGGAAACGGAAGAACATTGCGCCTGTTTATGACGCAATTGGCAATGAAAAACGGTTTGCAGATACATTGGCAAAATATCTCTACCGAACAAATGATTCAAGCCTGTATTCAGGCATACCATGCCGATAGCAGCTTATTGGCACGACTAATTTTAGAAAATTTAGAACAATCGTCTTTTTCAGACGACTAAAACATCAACAAACCACGATATTTTAAGGAAACCACATCATGGCATACAGCGATAAAGTAATCGATCACTATGAAAACCCCCGCAATGTCGGTACTTTCGACAAAAACGACGAGTCTGTTGGCACCGGCATGGTCGGCGCGCCAGCCTGTGGCGACGTCATGCGCCTGCAAATCAAAGTGAACGACGAAGGCATCATCGAAGATGCGAAATTTAAAACTTACGGCTGCGGCTCCGCCATCGCTTCGTCCAGCCTAATTACCGAGTGGGTCAAAGGCAAAAGCCTGGATGACGCGCTGGCAATCAAAAACAGCGAAATCGCCGAAGAACTGGAACTGCCGCCTGTGAAAATCCACTGCTCCATCTTGGCTGAAGATGCGGTAAAAGCGGCTGTTGCCGACTATCGCAAACGTCAGGAAAACAAATAATCCGATTAGTGGGTGCTTTGTCGGCAGACATTCATAGGATTTCTGAAAGTCTTAGAGTTTTCAGGAAAAGCAAACATAACGGTTTGTTCCCCTCTTAAACAGACAGGGTGAATTGAGGACACAGAAACTTAATCCTTTTGAAGTTGCCGCCAAATTTGGGACTACCTGCCAATCTATTCCCTCTCCCCGCGGGAGAGGGTTAGGGAGAGGGCGATAAGCCGTAGGCTTATATTTAGTCGATATCCCTGCAAAATCAAAAGAGACGGCATGCCTTCTCTCGTGAAGAAGAGGGTAAGGACACAGAAACTTAATCCTTTTGAAGTTGC
>NZ_KV789491.1:12475-21965 GCF_001807625.1 Neisseria sp. HMSC03D10 | reverse complement strand
CTCTCCCCGCGGGAGAGGGTTAGGGAGAGGGCAATGAGCCGCAGGCTTATATTTAGTCGATACGCCTGCAAAATAAAAGGAGACGAAATGCCTTTTACCGATGAAGAAGCCCAATCCCTGCTTGCCGTCAAAGGCATAGGCAAAACCGTATTGCAGCGTTTGCAGCAAATGGGTTTGGATGATGTTGCCACGCTGGCGGCAGCGGATTTGGACGATGTTTTGGAACAGGGCGCGAAATTGACCGGCTCGACCTGTTGGAAAAACAGTCCGCAGGCAAAAGCCGCCGTTTCTGCCGCGATAGCGTGGGCAAAACAGCGTTTTCAGACGACCTGAAAGGCAAGAGGTCGTCTGAAAATGAAAGTAGGTAAAACAATGATTGTGAAATAAGGAAAGAAGCATGATTACCATCACAGAAAACGCAGCCAAATACATCAACAACTACCTGACCAAACGCGGCAAAGGCTTGGGCGTGCGCTTGGGTGTGAAAACCAGCGGCTGCTCGGGCATGGCATACAACCTTGAATTTGTCGATGAAGCGAACGAGGACGACCTGATTTTCGAAGAAAACGGCGCGCGCATTTATATCGACCCGAAAAGCTTGGTTTATCTGGACGGCACGCAAGTCGATTACACCAAAGAAGGTTTGCAGGAAGGTTTTAAATTCGAAAATCCGAATGTCAAAGACTCTTGCGGCTGCGGCGAGAGCTTCCACGTTTAAGACATAAAAATGGCGGGACAGTATCAAAACCGTCCCGCCATTTTTTCGCTTCCTGCCTGTTGTAGCTGCCTTTGCCTTTTCTTTTCCGTTCCACCTTGTGTCGGAACAAATCGGATTTCACTAAGGCTTTTAAAGCATTGTCGCGTATTTTGCCTTTGTTGTGCTGCACTTTACTGCTCATATTCAGTCCTTTGGGTTAAGAATCAGCGGATTATAAGGCAAAATCAGGTTTCTGCCGAACATTTCACATTAATTATCCCGCCATGTCCCAATATTTCACACTCTTCCAGCTTGAACCCGCTTTCGATATCGACGCCGAAAGCTTGGAGCAAACCTACCGCGCCTTGGCTGCCCGTTTCCATCCCGACAAATTCGCTTCATCCTCCGCTTTCGAGCAAAAGCAGGCAGTTATGATGTCTTCCACCATCAACGATGCCTACCGTACCTTGAGAAATCCCATTGACCGCGCGGCGTATCTGTTGAAAACGTTGGGCATAGACGCCGATGCGCCGGAGCATACCTCTTTCGCTCCTGAATTTCTCATGCAGCAAATGGAATGGCGCGAAGCGCTGATGGATGCGCAAATGGCGCAAAACAACGAAGCCCTGCGCACGTTGGATCAAGAAATCAGCCGCGAACAAGACAAGCTGTATCAAGATTTGCGGACGGCCTTTGCAGCGAAAGACCACGAAGCTGCCGCTCAATGGGTGCGCCACGGCAGGTTTTTAAACAAACTGCGCAACGAAATCGCCGCCGCGTTGCAAGATTAAATACCCAGATTTTGAGCATCTGAAAGGTCGTCTGAAAACCGGAGTAAGGTTTCAGACGACCTTTATTGCTTATTTCATCATGTTGTATGCCATTATATTTTCAAAATTTAACACAAATCCGAATTTGCCTTATTTCATAAGCGCATAGCCGAATGAGGGTTTTGATGCTAAAAAACGCATCTTTGCGGTAAGGCTTGAATCATAGGGAAAGAGGTCGTCTGAAAGAAAATTGGGAAAAGCCCGATTTCAAAACAGCGGCCTTGTCAAGACTGGATAAGCGACGAAAAATACACTATATTGTGCCACTCGATATTAATACATACTGTATCTTGTGTTTCAGGATGGAGAAAGCTCACGATGAATGCACCGACTGATTTGAAAGTAACCAAGCGCGACGGACGTTTGGAAAATCTCGACTTAGACAAAATCCACCGCGTCGTTACTTGGGCGGCGGAAGGCTTGAAAAACGTTTCCGTATCGCAAGTCGAGCTCAAATCGCACATCCAGTTTTACAACGGCATCCGCACCGACGACATCCACGAAACCATCATTAAGGCGGCTGCCGACCTGATTTCGCAGGATACGCCCGACTATCAATATCTCGCCGCGCGTCTGGCGATTTTCCACCTGCGCAAAATCGCTTACGGCGAGTTCGAACCGCCGCATCTCTTCGACCACGTTAAAAAACTCACCGATGCGGGCAAATACGACCGCCACATCATCGAAGATTACAGCCGCGAAGAGTTTGACGAGCTGAATACCTATATCGACCACAGCCGCGACATGACCTTTTCCTACGCTGCCGTGAAGCAGCTCGAAGGCAAATATCTGGTGCAGAACCGCGTGACCCGCCAGATTTATGAAACGCCGCAGTTTTTATATATTTTGGTGGCGATGTGCCTCTTCAGCAAATACCCGAAAGAGACCCGTTTGGATTACGTCAAACGCTTTTACGACGCCGTTTCTACGTTTAAAGTATCGTTACCGACCCCGATTATGAGCGGCGTGCGCACGCCTACGCGCCAATTCTCAAGCTGCGTATTGATTGAATGCGACGACAGTCTGGATTCCATTAACGCCACCACCAGCGCGATTGTGAAATACGTTTCCCAACGCGCGGGCATCGGCATTAACGCCGGACGTATCCGCGGTTTGGGCAGCGAAATCCGCGGCGGCGAAGCGCAACATACCGGCTGCATTCCGTTTTTCAAAATGTTCCAAGCGGCGGTTAAATCCTGCTCGCAAGGCGGCGTGCGCGGCGGCGCGGCAACCTTGTTCTACCCCTTGTGGCACATCGAAGCCGAAAGCCTGTTGGTGTTGAAAAACAACCGCGGCGTGGAAGACAACCGCATCCGCCAGCTTGATTACGGCGTGCAAATCAACCGCCTGCTGTACACCCGCCTGATTAAAGGCGGCAACATCACGCTGTTCTCGCCCAACGAAGTTCCCGGCCTGTATGACGCGTTCTTTGCCGATCAAGACGAATTCGAGCGTCTCTACACGAAATACGAGCAAGACCCGAATATCCGCAAGCGTACCTTGTCGGCTACCGATTTGTTCTCCACGCTGATGCAGGAACGCGCCGGAACAGGGCGCATCTACATCCAAAACGTTGACCACTGCAACACGCACAGCCCGTTTGACCCGCGCGTCGCGCCCGTGCACCAGTCCAACCTGTGCATGGAAATCGCCCTGCCGACCAAACCGCTGGACAACATCAACGACCCGAACGGCGAAATCGCCCTGTGCACCTTGTCCGCCTTCAACTTGGGCGCATTAAACAGCTTGGACGAGCTGGAAGGGCTTGCCGATTTGACCGTGCGCGCACTCGATGCCTTGCTGGATTATCAAGACTATCCGGTCGAAGCCGCCCGTACCGCGACCATGAACCGCCGCACGCTCGGTATTGGTGTCATCAACTACGCCTACTATTTGGCGAAAAACGGTGTCCGTTACAGCGACGATTCCGCACTCGGCCTGACCCACCGAACCTTTGAAGCCATGCAGTATTACCTGCTCAAAGCATCGGTGAACCTTGCCAAAGAATATGGCGCATGCCCGCTGTTCAACCAGACCGTTTATTCGCAAGGCAAACTGCCCATTGATACTTACAAAAAAGACTTGGATGCCGTGTGCAGCGAACCGCTGTTGTGCGACTGGGAAAGCCTGCGCGCCGACATCGTCAAATACGGCCTGCGCAACTCTACACTGACCGCACTCATGCCGTCTGAAACCAGCTCGCAAATCGCCAACGCCACCAACGGCATCGAGCCGCCGCGTGGATTGGTAACGGTCAAAGCATCGAAAGACGGCATCCTGAAACAGGTCGTGCCGGAGTTTGAAACCCTGAAAGACGCCTACGAAACCCTGTGGCAGCTTCCGGGCAACGAAGGTTATCTGAAACTTGTCGGCGTGATGCAAAAATTCGTCGATCAGGCGATTTCCGCCAACACTGCCTACGACCCGGGCAAATTTGAAGGCAACAAAGTTTCCATGAAACAAATGCTCAAAGACTTGCTGACCGCCTACAAATACGGCGTCAAAACCCTGTACTACCACAACACCCGCGACGGAGCGGACGATACGCAGACTGATATTCAGGATGACGGCTGCGCAGGCGGGGCTTGTAAGATTTAACTTTGCAATTAACCTATTTGAAAGTGAAACAGGCTATGCAAAGCAAGCAGATAAAAGAACCCAAGCTTTGGAAATCTTACGATGAGCAGTTGGAAATTCTGAGAAGTAGAGGATTGCAGATTGATGATGAGAAAAAGGCATTAGGATATTTACGCACCATCGGTTATTACCGATTAAGCGGTTATTTTTACTCTTTCCGACAATTTGCTCCTGAAAATCCTAAGAGCAGGTTGGATGAGTTTATTACAGATACTCGTTTTGAAGATGTCAAAAGCCTTTATATGTTCGATAAGAAATTGCGGCAATTGGCATTAGATGCACTGGAAAGAATTGAAGTAGCTCTTCGGGTAAATATTGCCCATACATTGGGGCGGCATGGTCCCTTGGCTTACAAGGATAGCAAATATTCTACCCCAGGCTTCGACCATGCTGAATGGCTGGATAGGCATAACAAGCTGGTCGAGCGCGAAAAGAAAACCAGTTTTGTTAAACATCATTTGGAACATTATGCCGACTTACCTGTCTGGGTAGCCTGCGAAGTATGGGATTTCGGCACGATGTCTATGCTGTATAAAGGGATGTTGAATAAAGATAAAGACCCTATTGCCAAATTGTATCGTTTGAAAGATGGTAAGCATCTACAAACACATCTGCACGCATTTAACTTTATTCGCAACGTTTCGGCACATCACAGTCGATTATGGAATAGAGACATTACGTTTAAAGCCAGCTTGAAAGGTTTGTCTGATGCAGAATGGAAATCACTGTCTATCAATAAACCGTTTGTGTATTTTTGCCTGATGAAACGGATGTTGGATGTTATTTGTCCGCGAACCGAATGGGGAAGCCGTCTCCTTGCTTTACTGGATGAGTTTCCTGATGTCGTGAATAAAGCTGTAAGTTTGCGCGATATGGGTTTGGAAAATGATCCGCGAAACTGGAGATTGTGGCAAAGATAAAAGAAAGCCCCCAACCTTGTTGCTCCAACCGCGTAGGTTGGCAAAGTTGGGGGAGTTGTTAGGGAGGATTATAACTAACAGCTATATTTAAGGCAAGAATTTAATGTACAGATACATTCAGACGACCTTACTTAAAACATATAAGGTCGTCTGAAATCCAAATTCCTAAATTTAAATAAACCTGAGAAAAACCCATGTCCTGCGAACACCTAGTCATGTCATACAGCACCTTTTCCAAAACCAAAAACGATGCGCTTAAAGAGCCTATGTTTTTCGGTCAGCCGGTGAATGTCGCTCGTTATGATCAGCAGAAATACGAAGTATTTGAAAAACTGATTGAAAAGCAATTGTCTTTCTTCTGGCGGCCGGAAGAAATTGACGTGTCGCGCGACCGTATCGACTACGCCAATCTGCCCGAACACGAAAAACACATTTTCATCAGCAATCTGAAATACCAAACCTTGCTCGATTCCATTCAAGGCCGCAGTCCGAACGTTGCCTTACTACCTTTGGTGTCGATTCCCGAACTGGAAACTTGGATTGAAACGTGGAGCTTCAGCGAAACCATCCACTCGCGCAGCTATACCCACATTATCCGCAATATCGTGAATGATCCGTCGGTCGTGTTCGACGACATCGTGCAGAATGAATACATCATTGCCCGCGCCGAAGATATCGCCTGTTATTACGATGATTTAATCGAATATACCCAGTATTACAACCTATTGGGCGAAGGGACGCACAATGTCGGCGGCAAGCTCGTTACCGTGTCTTTGCGCGAGTTGAAGAAAAAACTCTATCTCTGCCTGATGTGCGTCAACGTGTTGGAGGCCATCCGTTTCTACGTTTCATTTGCCTGCTCGTTTGCTTTTGCCGAGCGCGAGTTGATGGAAGGCAACGCCAAAATCATTAAACTGATTGCCCGCGACGAAGCCCTGCACCTGACCAGCACCCAGCATATGCTCAACCTGATGCGTGCCGGTTCAGACGACCCTGAAATGGCGGAAATCGCCGTCGAATTGCAGGACGAATGTTTCAAACTCTTTAAAAAAGCGGCGGAGCAGGAAAAAGAATGGGCGGCCTATCTGTTTAAAGACGGTTCGATGATTGGTCTGAACAAGGAAATTTTGGCGCAATACGTCGAATACATCACCAACCTGCGTATGCAGGCGGTCGGTCTGCCCGCAGGATTCGAAGGCGCTACCCAAAACCCGATTCCGTGGATTAACGCGTGGCTGTCGTCCGACAACGTGCAGGTCGCGCCGCAGGAAGTGGAAATTTCTTCTTACTTAATCGGTCAGATCGATTCGGAAGTCAGCGCGGACGATTTGGGCGATTTCGAACTGTAATCAAACTCGGCAGTTTTTCCGCATTTCCATCATCAGAGGTCGTCTGAACAGGTATAGTAACGAAATCAAAGATTTCGGTTATGCCGTGCAGACGGCCTTTCCCGCTTAAACAGATAACAATGGCACTCATCAGCACACACGATAAAACCTTCGAGCTTCAAGGGGGCGAAACCTTATTGGAGGGCTTGGAGCGCACCGGACACGAGGTCGAATACCAGTGCCGCAGCGGTTATTGCGGTTCCTGCCGCGTCAAAATATTAGACGGCAGGGTGTCCTACGACGATTTCCCGCTGGCGTTTGTTGCGCCCGGTGAAATTCTGCCGTGTTGCTGTCGGGTAAATGAAGACATTAAGGTTGATTGCCGCGCTCGAATGAGCGAACCAGATTTGTTCGATGTCGGTTTGTTTGATGAACAGGAATAACTTTAATTGATTAGATTGGTAGTGGATTCGAATAGGGATATGGGTATTTTTATTTGAAGCTATCAACTGACTGATTTTTATATTTTAAATACACATTACTGGAAAAATAAAATGATCAAAAACAATACATCCCAATTTTTCTTATTATCCGTCGCCGTCTTATTGGCGGCTTGCTCTCCTGAAAAACAGGATAAGGTAAAAGAATCTGCCGCTTCTGTGCCTTTATCTTCTGTTTTCGAGAAATCCAATACAAATGATAAGACCGTAGAAACGGACATAAACAAAGTAGAAAGCGCACCTTCTTCAAACTGCACCAACCTGCATCAGATTGGCGGCATTGATGATTTTGTCCGTCAGGTTGCCGAGAATATCGATTCCAGTTGTTTGTTTGAACGCAGCCCTAAAGAATTGGCGGCGGTTTGGGGCATTCCCGGTGGAGACGATCCGCTGGAGCAGGCACTGTTCCCTGATATTGATCCGAATGATCCTAAAAACGTTGATAAAGTGATAGAGGCTATTGATCAGATGGTAAAAGGGGAGCGGAGCTATAATCAGCAGGCGGTAGAACCGGTGGTACAAGAAATGAAAGCACTTAGGCGGCGGGATACTTTGGTTTTATCAACAGGCAAACAGACAAGCCAAGGTTCAAATGAGCCGCTGAGGATAACGCGGAATTTCGACATAGAAGGAACGCCGGAATATCTCAAGAAATATGGCGGCGGGTTTGGCGGCAGTTTTCAAAACATCAGCCAGCTGCCCGAATATTTGAAATCGCGCGGGAAGATTTTTGAGGCGCAACGGGTATTCCGCCTTTTCAACCGCGACCACAGCCCTGATAAACCTTATCTGGAAATCGTGTTTGACGAAAGCGGGAAAATCGTTTCGATTACCGTATATGAGAATGTTTCCAATCCGGCAAGTGGAATTCATTTGATGTAATGGGTTTGGAGCACAAACGGAGAGGGTGGGAATCTATAGTGGATTGACCTTAAACCAGTACGGCGTTGCCTCGCCTTAGCTCAAAGAGAACGATTCTCTAAGGTGCTGAAGCACCAAGTGAATCGGTTCCGTACTATCTGTACTGTCTGCGGCTTCAGCCTTGTCCTGATTTAAAGTTAATCCACTATAAAATCATCGAGCGTTCGTTGAGCTTTTGATGCGATAGCATTTTGATTGTAAGCCTTCAATTCAATATCGAAAAGGTCGTCTGAAACCTGAATCGGGTTTCAGACGACCTTTTGTTGATGTGTTCGAGCTTAACCAAATGCTTAACGGCTGTCTTTCCATTGGTAATATTTCGAGCCGAGGAAGGAGCCGAGTTTGCGCAGGAAAGGTTGGGTAATGATGCTCGGGTGTTTGAGTTTTTCAAACGGTTTCAGACGACCATTGTCGCCCATGATGGCTTCGGCGATGGCAAGGCCTGCTATGCCGGTAATTGCCATGCCGTGTCCGGAATAGCCTTGGGCATAGTAAACAGTAGGCGCGAGTCTGCCGAAGTGGGGGGCGAGGTTGGCGGTGATGTCGCATTCACCGCCCCATGAATGTTCGATTTTGACATCGGCAAGCTGGGGGAAGACTTTGAGCATGTCTTGGCGGACAAACTCAGTCATGCGGGCGGGGTCGTCGATGAACTCGTTGTCTTTACCGCCGAAGAGTAGGCGGCCGTCGGCGCTGAGGCGGTAGTAGTCGAGGACGTGGCGGTTGTCACAGACGGCCATGTTGTTACGGATAAGTTCTTTGGCGCGTTCGCCCAGCGGTTCGGTGGCGATGATGAAGGTGCTGACGGCGATGGCTTTTTTTTCCAATGGCTTGAATTTTTGATGCAAACCGGCGTAGGTGTTGACGGCATACACGAGGTTTTGGCATTCGATGCTGCCGTCCGGGGTATGGACGAGCCAGCCGCCTTGATAGGGTTCGATACGGGTCATCGGGGACTGTTCGAAAATCTGCGCGCCTGCTTCGGCAGCGACGCGGGCGATGCCCAGGGTATAGTTGAGCGGATGGAGATGGCCGGAATGAGGATCGAACTGTGCGCCCAAGTACATATCGCTGGCAAGTTGTTGCTTGAGTGTGGCTTTATCCCAGAGTTGGTAATGGGTAGCGCCGTAATGTTGTCGGGCGTGTTCATGCCATTGTTGCAATTCTTCCCAATGCTGCGGGCGGATGGCGACGGTGGCATAGCCGCGCTGCCAGTCGCAGGCGATTTGATGTTTTTTAACCCGTTCGTCAACGAGTTCGACGGCTTGCAGGGATTGCTGCCAAAACCAGCGGGCTTGTTCCAAGCCGACTTGTTTTTCGATTTCTTCCATACCGCAGGCGTAATCGCTGATGACTTGCCCGCCGCTGCGCCCTGATGCGCCGAAGCCGATACGGGCGGCTTCGAGTACGGTAACTTCGCGTCCGTTTTCGGCAAGGGGAAGGGCGGTGCAAAGTCCTGTCAATCCTCCGCCGATGACGCAGGTCTCGGTTTTCAGACGACCTTCAAGCTTGGGATAAGCGGCGTGGGGATTGATGGTGCTGAAATAATAGGAGGGAAGGTATTCTTTGAAATTGGGATGAATCATAGGGTAATGCTTTGTGTGGTTTCAGACGACCTTTGGAGGGTATAGTGGATTAACTTTAAACCAGTACGGCG
>NZ_KV789491.1:0-12455 GCF_001807625.1 Neisseria sp. HMSC03D10 | reverse complement strand
ACTATCTGTACTGTCTGCGGCTTCGTCGCCTTATCTTGATTTAAATTTAATCCACTATAGTTGAGGGTCGTCTGAAAAGTTGTCAAACGGGTTGTGTGAAGAAAACAGGCTGACCTTGCATTGATGCGGTCAGCCTGTCTGATTGGGTCAATTTGTTTTTTCTGCGGCAAGCTTTTCCTGACGGTAGGCTTCGGCGGCTTCCCGATCGCGTTTGGTTGCTTGGCGCATCATCCAATAATTGATGACGATGACCAGCGTACCGATAATGCCGATCAGGATGGTTGCCAACACATTCATCTGCGGGTCGAGACCCAGCTTGATTTTGGAGAAAATCACCTGCGGCAATGTGGAAGAACCGGGACCAGATAGGAAGGAGGTAATCACCAAATCATCCAGCGACAGGGTAATGCCGAGCAGGAAGCCTGAAGCGATGGCAGGCGCAATCAAGGGCAGGGTGATGACGAAAAAGATTTTCAGCGGACGCGCACCCAAGTCCATGGCGGCTTCTTCGAGCGATTGGTCGAGCTCCACCAGACGCGAACGGATAACGACGGTAATGTATGCCATACAAAGCGTCGTATGTCCGAGGAAAATGGTGAAGAAACCGCGGTCAAAGTAAAGCCTTTGGAGCAATTCGCCGCTGCCTTGCAGGAACATTTGCACCTGAATAATCAGGAGCAGCATGGACAAACCGGTAATCACGTCAGGCATAACCATAGGCGCGGAAATCATACCGGCAAACAAGGTGCTGCCGCGGAAGCGTTTGATGCGCGCCATCGCGTAGCCTGCCAGCGTACCTAAAACGACGGCTGCAAGCGAGGATGCGGCAGCAATGCGCAGCGACAGCCAAGCGGCTTCCAAGATGGTGTCGTTTTCCAACAATGCGCTGTACCACTTGGTCGAAAAGCCGCCCCAAACGGTAACCAGCTTGGATTCGTTGAACGAATAGATGACCAAAACGACCAGCGGAATATACAGAAACGCCAGCGACAGCATCAACATCAGTTTCAGGAACCAGGATAATCGGGATTTCTGCATTATTTGGATCCTTCTTCTAATTCGCGGTTTTCATAATGCTGGAACAGTGCAATCGGCACGACCAGCAGTGCGACCATGACGACGGCGACGGCGGAAGCCAACGGCCAGTTGTTTTGATCGAAGAACGCCTGCCACAAAACTTTACCGATCATCAGGTTTTCCGAACCGCCGACCAGTTCGGGAATCACAAATTCACCGACTGCGGGTACGAAAACCAGCATGGAGCCTGCGATGATGCCTGTTTTAGATAGGGGCAGGGTAATGGTGAAGAACGATTTAATCGGCCCTGCACCCAAATCAGAAGCGGCTTCGAGCAGGCGGTTGTCGAGTTTCACCAGTTGCGTGTAAAGCGGTAGAATCATGAACGGCAGATAGGCATAAACCATGACCAAGTTCAGCGAGAACGCGTTGTAAAACAGGTCTAAAGGCTCTTCGATAATCTGCATTTTGAGCAGGAAATTGTTGATGATGCCGTTGTGTCCCAGCAGGCCCATCCATGCGTAAACACGCAACAGGAAAGAGGTCCAGAAAGGCAGCATGATGGCAAGCAGCAGACCGTTGCGCATGGCGGGATTGGCGCGTGAAATCGCATAGGCGGTCGGATAACCAATCAGCAGACAAATGATGGTCGTCGTCAGCGCAGTCTTAATCGAAGACCAGTAGGTCATCAGATAGATATTACTGTTTTCGCTGTCGCCAAACGGATTCAAGGTATTCCAAAAATTTTGGAAGATATCGGCATAGTTTTGATAACTGATGGCGATGTTCAGACGACCTAAATCTTCATCGACGCTGGTCAGCGGCGTAAACGGCGGAATGGCGATTTCTTGTTCGGCAAAGCTGATTTTCAGCACGATGGCGAACGGAATCAGAAACAATACCAAAAGCCAAATATACGGCACGGCAATGACCGCGCGCTGACCCGGGCGGCGGAACAGTTTGTTTTTCAGTTTTTTAAGGTTCATCTCACTCCCCTTAAATCAACGGAACAACGGAGTCGGTTGGTTTTCCGGCCAGCTGATATAGACGGTTTCGTCCCAAGTCGGCGGCGTGATGTTGCGGACATACCAATAAGGTGCGGGAACTTGGCTTTTGACGACGCGGCCGTTGGCAAGTTTGATGTGGTAGATGGCGAAGCTGCCCAAGTAGGCGATTTCTTCCACTGTGCCTTTTGCCCAGTTGAAGCTACCCAAGTGGTCGGGTTTTTCTTTGTACAAATCAATGTCTTCGGGACGGATGCTGACCCAAATGTCTTGTTCGCTCGGGCCGCCCAGACCGTGGTCGATGCGGACGTGGTTTTCCAAGCCTTCGCATTCGATAACGGCATAATCGGCATGGTCGTCAATCACGACGCCGCCGAAAATATTGGTCTCTCCGATGAATTCGGCGGTAAAGCGGCTGTTGGGGTAGTCGTACACGTCGCTGGGCGTACCGACCTGTTGCAACTGACCGTCAGACATAATGGCGATGCGGGTCGCCATCGTCATCGCCTCTTCTTGGTCGTGCGTGACCATGATGCAGGTTACGCCGACTTGTTCGAGCGTATTGACCAATTCGAGCTGGGTTTGTTGGCGCAGTTTTTTGTCCAACGCGCCGAGAGGTTCGTCAAGTAGCAGGATTTTCGGACGTTTTGCCAAGCTGCGTGCCAAAGCGATACGTTGTTGCTGGCCACCGGATAATTGATGCGGTTTGCGCTTAGCGTATTTGGTCATCTGCACCAGACGCAGCATTTCTTCCACGCGCGCAGCAATTTCATCTTTGGGCATTTTGTCTTGTTTCAGACCGAAGGCAATGTTCTGCTCCACAGTCATGTGCGGGAACAGGGCATAGCTTTGAAACATCATATTGATGGGGCGCTCGTAGGGGGCAAGTTTGGTAATGTCTTGACCGTCCAGAATGATTTTGCCCTGATTGGGGCTTTCCATGCCCGCCAGCATACGCAGCAGCGTGGATTTGCCGCTGCCGGAGCTGCCCAAAAGGGCAAAGATTTCATGTTGATAAATATCCAAGTCGATGTTATCGACAGCGTAATTGTCACCAAACTTTTTCACCAAGCCTTGAATTTTGAGATAAGGTTTGGCTGAAGACGCAGTGGTTGCGGTCATAATGGCAATACTCCAATAAAAATGACGAGTACCGGCAAAACGGATTTTCGAAAGGGTGATAAAAAGCTGTTTGATTGCTGGCGGGAGTCGCAACGTCGCAACGTCGTCTGAAACTCTTGTGAAGCGCACGGGCAGCATGGATGGGAAACGGGTGGAAATCCAAGGATAAACCGCTTCCGCCGAACTCGCTATTATATTAGCCTATGGCACGCAGGGGCAATACGAAATTGCCCGAAGGGGCTGATTTCTCGCGGATTTGATTTAAACAGGACATTTTTAAACCTGTCAGATTGAATCTGCCGTCAACCCTTACGGGCGGATAAGAAAAGGCAATCGCTTTCATGAGCGAAGTTTGAGCGCGTTGTTTTTATGCAATTAATTTATATGAATATTATGCTTATATTTTAAATATTCATTCGAAATATAATAAAATATGAAATATTTACAATAGTTGTTTGATAGGCATTCGTTGTAAACAGTGTAATAACAAGCAGATTTTCAAACAAATTTTTTTCGTGAATGTTCACGCAAGGGGTAAAGCATGAGTATCAAACAGTGGCCTGAAGGCGAGCGGCCGCGTGAAAAATTATTGGCACGCGGCGCGGGTGCATTGAGCGATGCTGAGCTGCTGGCGATTTTGCTGCGGGTGGGGACGCGCGGGATGAGCGCAGTGGATTTGGCGCGTTATCTGCTGAACGAGTTTGGCAGCTTGGGCAAACTGATGAGCGCCGACGCTAAAACACTTTCCGCATACAAGGGCATGGGTTTGGCGAGTTTTACCCAGTTTGCCGTCGTTAAAGAAATCGGCAGGCGGATTTTGGGTGAGGATTTACAGGAAAACATCACGCTTTCCAGCCCGAAAGCCGTTGCCGATTATCTGCGCCTGCATTTGGGGCATGAAAAGATAGAAGTCAGCACCGCGCTTTTGCTCAACCGCCAAAACAGGCTGATTGCCATGCGCGAACTCTCGCGCGGAACGGTGGCGGAAAATACCGTCTATATCAGGGAAATCGTCAAGCTCGCATTAGACGAATACGCTGACAGCCTGATTATCGCGCACAATCATCCCGGCGGTTCGGCAACGCCTTCGCAATCGGACATCGCGTTTACAGGTCGTCTGAAACAGGCTTTGGCATTGGTTGATGTCTCGCTTTTAGACCATTTTATTGTTACGGCGACAGAAGTCTGCTCTATGCGGGAACAGGGGTATATGGAAGGGTAAAGTGATATTGCTGGGCGGGGCAAAGGTTGGAATAAAGAGGTCGTCTGAAAACAGGTTTCAGACGACCTTTTTACTGATTTTAGTGTGACAGATATGTAAGGTAGCTGATATTTTGAACTGAACGGGCATGAAGGGTCGTCTGAAAATTTTTTTCTGTAACCTAGATGAACTCAAGCCCTTTCGCTGATGATGCCGGACACGCCGACTTCGTGCGGATTGATGCGGGCGGTTTCTTCCTGCCCCAGTCCGACCAGTTTGCGCAGCCGCGTCATATAGGCGTTGACATCCAAGCCGCGTCCGTAGCGTTGCGCTTCCCATATGGTTTCTGCCAGCGCATCCATCATATCGTGTTCGGCGCGTACCCAATCGCCGCCGTAGCGTGCGCAGAGTTGTCCGTGTATGGCGCGGATGCCGGGCGGCTGGTCGATGGCTGCTTGTTCTTGCAGGGAGAGATGCAGCGACATATGCAGGAAGGGATTGGTTTCTCCTTCTTCGGGCGTCCAGGTTTTGTCCAGATAGTCTTCGATATTTTCGAGATAGCGGGAGTATTCGGGATGGGCTTCGATAATCCGCAGGGCTTTTTGTTGCAGGCCGTCCAGTTGCAGGGGGGTGAGGCGTTGTTGCCAGACATGGGCGAAAAATCGGCGGACATCGTGTGTGTTGACATCGTACATGGCGGGAATTTCAGAAATTCGGATAGGGCGATTATATAGTTATCTTTCCTGCTTTTACATTTGATTAACGGTTTATGCCTCAGGGCGTTTTAAAATGCAGCTTTGCTTCTTATCTTATGGAATAATGATGAACCCTTATTTGTCCGCTTTTGTATTATCTGTCCCGATGGTGGTTGCCGCGCCTTATGTGGCGG
This sequence comes from Neisseria sp. HMSC03D10, assembly GCF_001807625.1. Classification (NCBI taxonomy): domain Bacteria; kingdom Pseudomonadati; phylum Pseudomonadota; class Betaproteobacteria; order Neisseriales; family Neisseriaceae; genus Neisseria; species Neisseria sp. HMSC03D10. Next base: position 7,222 of record NZ_KV789491.1, on the reverse strand, counting down.
CTGAAACACACCCCGCACAGGCTCAGATGCAGCAGAATATAGATGCAGTTTTGAAAATTGCGCGCAACGGCTCTTTGAGCGAGGCGCAAAAGGTCAAGCAGATCGAGCAGTATGCAGACCGTTATCTGGATTACGAACGCATTTCCGCTTTGGCGGTCGGCGCGCCTTGGCGTGAATTCTCCGCCACTCAGAAAACGGAATTTATCCACGCTTTTAAAGACATGATTATAGCCATGTATTCGCATTCCGCCTTAATCGGCGCGGCGGATGCGCAGGTAAGGCTGTTGCCGAAAATGACGGTCAACGGCAATAAGTTTGACGTATTTTCTGAACTGCACACCAAAAAAGGGACGAAATACGAAGTAGCCTACCAGCTTTATAAGGTCGGCCCTGTCTATAAAATCTACAACATCCGCGTGGACGGAACGAGCCTGGTAACGGTTTACCGCAACCAGTTCGGCGAACTTATCAAGCAAAAAGGCATAGACGGCACCATTGCGACCGTCAAAGCCAAAGGGCTGAAAAAGCAATAAATCCAATGACAAAAGGTCGTCTGAAAGTTTCAGACGACCTTTTTCTATTTGTTTAAATTGTTATTTCAACATCAAAATCGCAGCCACCGCCACAGCCGCCACTGCCAATGCGGCAATCAGTTTGGCGGCGGAAGCAAATTTCAAGGTAACGGTTTGCCCCTCGATATACTTGTAGCCGCTGATCATCGGGCGGATCAAATCTTTTTTCTTCAAAAACTTATACGCCAAGACCGTAACGATGTGTAGTCCCGCCAATGCCGCCAGCAGGTTGAAGAAATTGACGTGGATTTTGCGCATCAGGCTGCCCGTGTCCGAGCTGACCAAATGGTTCAGATAGCCGCTGTCGGTAAACGTGTTTTCATCGGCGGCAAACAAGCCCGTCGTCGCTTGCAGCAAAACCGCCGCAATCAGCGCAATGACCATCAGCGCGCCCAAAGGGTTGTGTCCGGGCTGTTCGTTTTCCGTCAGGCTGCCTTGCAGGTAGCGGCGGATGGACGACGGACCGCGCACGAATTGCGAAAACCGCGCCGTATCGCTGCCCCACAAGCCCCAACACAGGCGGAAGACAATCAGCCCCGCCACCAGCAGTCCGCAGCGCAAGTGCCAAACCAGCATCCCGCCGCCTGCCTGCGCGCTGTACCACATAAATCCGACCGACAAGACCAAGAGCCAGTGAAACAGGCGCGTTGGCAAATCCCAGACTTTGACTTTTTGTTTCATTAAATATTCCTTGTTGTGCGGTTGTAGTGTTCCTATACGGGGCGGTAGAATCGTGAAAACAACAGTCGATAAAAGACATCCTCTTTTCGCCACGCATCCGCTATTTTATCCCAAACTCAGGCAGATTGATGATGAACCCGTCCTATACGCTCCCCGATACGCCCGATTTTTTTCAGACGACCTCGCAATTTCCCGACGTATTCACCCCGCGTCAGGCGGAGTCGCACAAAGGAACATACGGCACGCTCGCCGTCGTCGGCGGCGCATCGGGCATGAGCGGAGCCGTTGTTCTCGCTTCCACCGCCGCGATTTATCAAGGCAGCGGCAAAGTGTGGGTGGGCTTCAATCAAACCGCCTTGCCCTTTGCCGTCATCCCCGAACGCCCCGAAATCATGCTGGCAACTGCCGAAGACCTGCTGAAACGCAAGGACATCAGCGCATGGGCGGTCGGCTGCGGCATGGGTTTGGACGAAACCGCCAACCAAATCTTAAATACCGTGTTGACGCAAAATCAGGACGCGCTGCTGCTCGATGCCGACGCACTGACTTTGCTGGCAAGGTCGCATCCCGAAACCCGCGAAGCTGCACAAAAACGCGGCAATCTGGTTCTGACCCCGCACCCAGCCGAAGCCGCCCGCCTGCTCGGTACATCCACCCAAGCCATTCAGCAAGACAGAATGTCCGCCGTCCAAACCATCAGCGCAACGTTCCAAGCCGTAACCGTATTAAAAGGACACCATACGCTGGTCGCCGCGCCCGACGGCACGGTCTATACCAACTCAAGCGGCAACGCCGGACTTGCCACCGCAGGCAGCGGCGACGTTTTAAGCGGCATCATCGGCAGCCTGCTCGCGCAAGGCATCCCGCCGTTCCAAGCCGCTTGCGCCGGCGTATGGCTGCACGGCGCAGCGGCGGATGTCATCAAACACTCGACGGGTGTGGAAACTGGTATGCTCGCAGGCGAAATCGCACCTGCCGCCAGATGGTTGAGGAATCGGCTGATGGCGGATAAAACAGAAAATTGAGAAGGAAGGAGGTCGTCTGAAAACGGAGAGACAGTCCCCAAGCCGTTTTCAGACGACCCTTTGCGATGTTCAATATCTGTGTTGGAATCCAAAAGCTTTTTGATGTTTCCTATGCAGATACTCCGGATAGATTGAAAAGGTAAACCATGCAGTCCAAATTTTTTAACCATCAAGGTGCAAGCCTGCACTACCAAATCGGCGGTAAGGAAGCCGCCTCCGTCATGGTCTTGCTTCACGGCGGTTTCGGCTCGATTGCCGACTTTGAACCGTTGCTGCCGCGCCTGTTGCAACACTATCGCGTGATTGCCGTCGATACGCGCGGACACGGACGCTCCACGCTTGGCACTACCGCATTGACCTATGCTCAAGCAGCCGATGATGTGCGCCAAATCCTGCGCAACGAAAGCGTGGAAAATTACAGTCTGTTCGGTTTCAGCGACGGAGGAATAACTGCTTACCGTCTTGGTGCGGAAGATGAAAATGTTGAGAAAATCATCACGGTAGGTGCAGAGTGGCATCAAAAACACTTGAATCGCGTACGGTCGATGTTTGAAGCGCTGAACCTTAATATTGTAAAAGAAAAACTGTCGGAACAGCTTGCCGCTTATCAGGCAGCCAATCCCGAACCCGATGCCGAAAAATGGATTGCGGCATTGAAAGCCATGTGGCTGGATGAAAGCGCAAGCGGTTATCCCAACGAAAGCGTCCGTGAAATCGCAGCTAATGTCTTGGCAATACGCGGAGAAGCCGATTTTCTGCTTGCCTTCGATGATTGGGCAGAACTGAAAACCGAATTGCCCGATGTGCATCTGATGAATGTGCCGTTTGCAGCCCATGAAGCGATTAAAGAGCAGCCTGAAATAATTTGGGCGGCAGTACAGGCGTTTCAGGCATTGTAAAAGTCCGTATTGGATAAAGAGGTCGTCTGAAAGCAGCTTGGCAGGTTTGCTGAAACCGTTTTTCAGACGACTTAATCCTATATTTTTTTAATTTTCATACAGCATCAAACCATGTCTTCCATCCGCTCTTTCAGTTCCACTTTACTGCTCGCGCTGCTGCCTTTGGGCTTCCTTATCGTGATGGTCGTCGCGCCTTTGGTTGCGCTGGCTTTTTACGACGGGAGTGCATGGGGCGGGGTGTTGCGCGATGACTATATGCAGCACCTTATCTTATGGACCGCATTTCAGGCTTTGGCAACCTGCGTGCTGGCGGGGATTTTGGGCGTGCCTGCGGCGTGGGTGTTGGCGCGTTTGGATTTTCGGGGACGCGCTTTGGTGTTGAGGCTTTTGATGCTGCCTTTCGTGATGCCGACTTTGGTGGCGGGTATGGGCGTGTTGGCTTTATTCGGCACAAACGGTGCCGTTTGGGCGGGCTGGCAGGATACGCCGTACCTGTTGATTTACGGCAATGTGTTTTTCAACCTGCCGGTTTTGGTGCGCGCGGCGTATCAGGGATTTTTGCAGGTTCCCGAGGCGCGCCTGCAAACGGCGCAGGCTTTGGGGGCGGGGGCTTGGCAGCGGTTTTTAAGGGTGGAATGGCCGGTATTGCGCCCGTGGATGGCGGGCGGTTTGTGTTTGGTTTTCCTGTATTGTTTTTCGGGGTTCGGACTGGCTTTGCTGTTGGGCGGCGACCGCTATGCGACGGTGGAAGTGGAGATTTACCGACTGATTGCGTATGAATTGGATATGGCGCAGGCTTCCGTCTTGGTATGGCTGGTGTTGGGGATTACCGCGGCGGCGGGATTGCTGTATGCGCGGTTGAGCCGTCGGACGGATGCGGACAAGGCACACGCCGCACCGCGTCCGCGCAAGCCCGCAACAGCGGCGGAACGGCTGATGGTCGCGGCGGTATTGTCGGTGTTGTGTGTATGCTGCCTGATGCCCTTGCTTGCGGTTGTCCGGCAGGCCGCACTTGCCGGAGGGTCTTGGCGGGTATTGCTCGAGGGCGAAACGCTGGCGGCGCTTTGGAACACCGTTCGTTTTTCGGCGGCGGCGGTCGCTGCCGCTGCGGTATTGGGCGTGTCGTATGCCTGCTTGGCAAGACGTGCGGCGTGGGTGAGGGGGGCGGTATTTTTGCCGTTTATGGTGTCGCCGGTCTGTGTGGCGTTCGGCGTGCTGCTGCTGTATCCGCAATGGACGGCATCGCTGCCGCTTTTGATTGCCGCTTATGCGCTGTTGGCGTATCCGTTTGTTGCCAAAGATGTTTTGGCGGCGTGGGATGCGTTGCCGCAAGGCTATGGCGAGGCGGCGAGGACTATGGGGGCAAACCGTTTTCAGACGACCTTTTACATCACCGCCCCATTGCTGAAACCCGCTTTCAGGCGCGGGCTGACTTTGGCGGCGGCAACCTGCGTCGGCGAGTTTGCGGCAACGCTGTTTTTGGCGCGTCCCGAATGGCAGACGCTGACCACCCTGATTTACGCCTATCTGGGCAGGGCGGGGGCGGACAATTATTCGAGGGCGATGGTGTTGACGGCGGTATTGATGCTGTTTGCGACGATGGTGTTTTTGCTGCTGGACGGAAAGGACGAGGACTGAATCATATTGAAGGTCGTCTGAAAAGGCGGTTTCATCTTGGTGAAACCGGTTTTCAGACGACCTTTTCGGTATGGTTGCCTGTTTTGACCGTATATTCCAACGCTTTGTAAGGTTTCAGTGTGGATGAAATATAACCGTTTTCAGGACGGCGGACGTAATCGAGATAATCCTGCATGGCGGGTGAGAAGCCTTCCACATCGTCCACGGCGATGACCGCGCGGTCGGCAAGATTCGGTTCCAGCAGCTTGAATACGGGGAATACCAAATCCGGCCAGCCGTCGAGCAAGACGAAATCGGGGCAGATGGCTAAGTCTTTTAAGGTTTCCAGCGCATCGCCTTCGCGAAGCTCGATATAGTCTGCCAAACCGGCTTCTTGGAAATGTTTTCTCGCTGCTACGGCTTTGTGCGGCAGATATTCGCAAGTGATGACACGCCCGCCGTTGTGCTTGGCTGCTGCGGCAAGATACAGCGTCGAAATGCCGTAGGAAGTCCCGAATTCGACAATGTTTTTTGCTCCCGATGCCAAAGCCTGCATATACAAAAACTTGCCTTGTTGCGGTGCGATGGGGATGTATTTGTCTTCGTAAAAACTTTCGTTTTCCCCCGTCCAATCCAGCCCTTTGCCCAACAGTTTGAAAATCTTGGGCAGAAAATGAAAAAACATCTGTCTGTTTTGCTTTAAGGCTTGGGCGTAGAGCCGCAGCAAAACGGTTTCGACTTGAGGCTCTTGCAGAAAAGCGAACATTTTTGGCGTCAGCTTGGGCATGTGGATTCTCCTTTTCAGCTTAAATCCTTTATATTTTCCATCTTGCCACAGCTTCGCTTTTCAGACGACCCCCGCATCCAAACTCCGCTATAATGGCGGCTTTCCCATTATTTCATTCAAAAGACGGTCTTATCATGAAACACATCCACATTATCGGTATCGGCGGCACGTTTATGGGCGGGGTGGCCGCCATTGCCAAAGAAGCGGGGTTTAAAGTCAGCGGTTGCGACGCGAAGATGTATCCGCCGATGAGCACCCAGCTCGAAGCCTTGGGCATAGACGTACACGAAGGCTTCGATGCCGCGCAGTTGGACGAATTTAAAGCCGACGTTTACGTTATCGGCAATGTCGCCAAGCGCGGGATGGATGTGGTTGAAGCGATTTTGAACCGCGGCCTGCCTTATATTTCCGGCCCGCAATGGCTGTCGGAAAACGTGTTGCATCATCATTGGGTACTCGGCGTGGCGGGGACGCACGGCAAAACGACCACTGCGTCCATGCTCGCATGGGTTTTGGAATATGCCGGACTCGCGCCGGGCTTCCTCATCGGCGGCGTACCGGAAAACTTCAGCGTTTCCGCCCGCCTGCCGCAAACGCCGCGTCAAGATCCGAACAGCAAATCGCCGTTTTTCGTCATCGAAGCCGACGAATACGACACCGCCTTTTTCGACAAACGCTCCAAATTCGTGCATTACCGTCCGCGTACCGCCGTGTTGAACAATCTGGAATTCGACCACGCCGACATCTTCGCCGATTTGGGCGCAATACAGACCCAGTTCCACCACCTCGTGCGCACCGTGCCGTCCGAAGGCTTAATCGTCTGCAACGGACAGCAGCAAAGCCTGCAAGACACTTTGGACAAAGGCTGCTGGACGCCGGTGGAAAAATTCGGCACCGAACACGGCTGGCAGATCGGTGAAGTCAATGCCGACGGCTCGTTCGACGTGTTGCTTGACGGCAAAAAAGCCGGACACGTCGCATGGGATTTGATGGGCGGACACAACCGCATGAACGCGCTCGCCGTCATCGCTGCCGCACGTCATGCCGGAGTCGATATTCAGACGGCCTGCGAAGCCTTGAGCGCGTTTAAAAACGTCAAACGCCGCATGGAAATCAAAGGCACGGTGAACGGCATCACCGTTTACGACGACTTCGCCCACCACCCGACCGCCATCGAAACCACCATCGAAGGCCTGCGCCAGCGCGTCGGAAATGCCCGCATTCTCGCCGTCCTTGAGCCGCGTTCCAACACCATGAAACTCGGCACCATGAAAGCCGCCCTGCCCGAAAGCCTCAAAGGTGCCGACCAAGTATTCTGCTACGCCGGCGGCGTGGACTGGGACGTCGCCGAAGCCCTCGCGCCTTTGGGCGGAAAGCTGCACGTCGGACAAGACTTTGATGCCTTCGTTGCCGAAATCGTGAAACATGCCGAAGCAGGCGACCATATTTTGGTGATGAGCAACGGCGGTTTCGGCGGGATACACGGGAAGCTGCTGGAAGCCTTGAAATAAGGTCGGTTGAAAGTTTGGAATGATTGAGGTCGTCTGAAAACCGGAGTTTGGTTTTCAGACGACCTTTTTGTGGTGAAGGAATGGGATGGGGCAGACCCGATATAGTGGATTAACTTTAAACCAGTACGGC
>NZ_KV789490.1:0-13900 GCF_001807625.1 Neisseria sp. HMSC03D10 | reverse complement strand
TTGTACTATTTTGTTTTTAATTGACTATACAAAGGGGAGGAGCTATTCCTCTCGGTAAAATGTCAGGCTTATTTCCAGGTATTTGGATTTTGAAGGAGGACTATTATTCGCTGTTCCCAAGGGTGTTTCCCTATGTTTTTCGCTCCTGAAAACAACAGCAGTTTGAACCAAACGGAAACACGTTATAATATAATCCTTTCCATTCAGAATTTTAAGGTCGTCTGAAAGCCTTTATGAAACACGCAATCAAACAAAAAATCCTCGAACAGGCACGCCGTGACGGCGTACAGGTAACCGCTTTGCGAGAGCAGGTACTCGATATCGTTTTGCAGCAAAGCGGCGTGATTAAAGCCTACAACGTCTTGTCGCAGATGCAGCAGCAAAGCGAGGGCGTGGTTGCGCCGCCGACGGCCTACCGCGCCCTTGATTTTTGGGCGGAGCAGGGCGTTTTGCACAAAGTGGCGGCGGTCAATGGCTATATTTTGTGCAGCCACGCGCAGCACGAGTGCAACGACCATTGCCACGACCACGAAGAAGCCGAAGCGCACCACAGCGCGTTTATTTTGGTCTGCACCGAATGCGGCACGGCGGACGAGCAAACCCTGAGCCACGAATGGGCGGCATTGCGCGCAGGCGTTGCCGAAAGCGGCTTTGCGCTGAAAGAAGAACACGTTGTTTTAACTGGAATCTGTAAAAAATGTCAGAAGTGAAAAAAACCAAAGTCCACCTGATTTCAGGTTTTCTGGGAACAGGCAAAACCACCGCGCTTAAAAGCCTGATGGAGCAGAAAGACCCGAATGAAAAATGGGTCATCATCGTCAACGAGTTTGGCGAAATCGGTATTGACGGGGCGGTATTGAGCGACAACGGCATCCCCGTGGCAGAAATCGCCGGCGGCTGTTTGTGTTGCACCGCCGGCCCGCAAATGGGCGTAACCGTACAGAAAATGCTGCGCGATGCCAAACCCGACCGCCTGATGATTGAGGCAAGCGGACTGGCGCACGCCGCCAGCGTCATCGACGAATTGAAAGCCAAACCGCTGGACAGCCTTTTGGAAATCGGCGCTGTCTTTACCGTCGTCGATCCGCGCCAGTTCATCAACCCCGATTACGCGCAGCAGGCGTTGTATAAAGACCAAATCGGCATCTGCGACGTATTGGTCGCCAGCAAAACCGATTTATGCACCCCCGAACAGCTTGCCGAATTTCACGACAAAGCGGCAAAACTGTTCCCGCCCAAAGCCAAAGTGGTCGAAGTCCAAAATGCACAGCTCGACATCCAATGGCTTGACATTCCCGTCATCGAAAAATCACGCTACCGCCTCAAAGCCCTGCCGGACAACACGATGGGATTTCAGTCGCAAGGTTTCACATTCCCCGCCGGACGCGATTTTGACGGCGAAAAATTGACCAACTTCTTCAACGACCTGACCAAATTCACAGACGGCCTCGTCCGCGCCAAAGGCGTGTTCCAAGTGCTTGGCACATGGGTGTGGCTCAACTGGGTGGACGGGCAGTGGGGCGCTAACCAAGTCTCATGGCGGCGCGACTCGCGCTTCGAGCTGATTGCCAAATCGTTTGATGCGGATTTGATTGAGAAGAAACTGCAAGAGGCTTTGGAGAAATAAGGAAGGTCGTCTGAAAGTTTGTCGCAGCAATTTTCAGACGACCTAAACGATAGTGAAGTCTATTGTTTCAACTGTCAGAATAATATAAAGCAACTGCGTAGCGTGGGCTCTGCCCGCGAATAAATCAAATAAACATTGCAGGAAAGAAGAAAATGGCAAAATTTTTAAATACCAGCGGTACAACGTATTACTTGGAGGAGTTAATTAAAAATGCACAGGAACGGCTTTATTTGATTAGCCCTTATCTAAAATTAAACGATAGGGTAAAAGAGCTTTTAGAAGACAAAGACCGCATGAAAATCGATGTGCGGATTGTAATGGAGAATATAAATTACTTGAAACTATAGCACAGCAACTCGGAAATAATCGTAATGTATCAGGTAGAATTGATCTATTTACAGAATTAAAGGCCTGTCAATCTTGCAGCAATGTTATTTTAGAGTTTAGAAACCGCTATCCAAATATTCAATTAAATATTTTTACAGGAAAATAGAATCATGGAAAAAATAAAAAATTATATAGAATTCAGGAAATTATTTAAAAATATAACGGAAAAATTTGTCAGAGATTTAGATATAACATTAATTGAAGCAGCTGAATATTCTATAATTGAATTCGAAATTTATTTATCTGAATATCCGGAAGATAGTACATTTATTTTTACAGCATGGGCAATCTATCTGTTAGAAAATAACTGTCTCAATGAAAGAGGAAAAGATAATTTTTTCATCGCGGAAATGAAAAAATGTTATCAACAAACTAATTTGGATAGAATAAAATCTATCTATTCTTCGAGTGACTATCATATTTTTGCTAAGGATGTAAACAAGATTCAACAAACATTTAAATTAAATTTTGCCAATATCATGCAGCAAGAATAGCAACTGTATTTTTAACCCCGTCGGGCAAAAATACCAAAAACGGTAAATCACTAAAAATACTTTTATACCGCCGCAGCAGCAAGTTGTAGCCTGCATGAAACCTAAAATCCATGCGTAAGGTGTGTGCTTCAGCACGCACGCGTTCCATGATTTACGGCTCAATGCCGTCTGAAAAGCTCACAATTTTTCAGTATGGTAAAAGTGAATTGCAGCCATCAGAGGCAGCTTGGTTGAAAAATTTAAATTATGTTCGTACAAGCTATTGTCCGAATCTTCATGCAAAATGTTACGTCAGCGAAGATGCTTGCATTATTACAAGCCTGAATTTATATGAATTCAGCCAAGTAAATAATAATGAAATGGGTATCTTGCTGAAGCGTAGTGAAGATGGAGAAGTCTATCAAGATGCTTATAGCGAAGCGCAGCGTATTATCCGTATTAGCGATGAAGTTAAAATTTCAGTTGACGTCGTAGAAAAAGAGCAAGTTTCGCAGAAAAATCAGAATATAGAAATTGCTAAAAAATACGATACATTGACTGTCGCTAAGCTGGCAGAAAAATGGGGAGTAACAACGGAAGAATGCAATGCGAAACTGTGTCATGCAGGTTTGCAGGAAATAGACGGTAAGTTCCACCGTTTGACAGATACAGGCAAGAAAGCCGGTGTGTTTATCAAAAAAGGACGTTACGGATATTTTATTGTGTGGCCGGATAGTTTGACATTGGAAATGGTCGAAGCGGCTGGCAATAATCAGAAAGATTTGCTGGATAGGTTTATTAGCTGGCTTATCAGTTAAATTTTTTACAAGTATTAAAAGTATAGGTCGTCTGAAAGCAATCCGTACTTTTCAGACGACCTTAAAACCCAAATAGAGGAATACCCCAAGCATGTACCGTTACATCCTCCACCGCCTATTACTCTTAATCCCCACGCTGTTGGGGATTTTGGCGATTACTTTTGCCGTTATCCAATTCGTGCCGGGCGGGCCGGTGGAGCAGATGGTGCAGCAGTTGACGCATGGTGCGGTCAGCGGCGAGACGGTGAATGCGACGGCGGGCAATATCATGAAAAACGGCAACCGCATCAGTCCGGAAGATTTGGCGGCGTTGAATGCGCTGTACGGTTTCGACAAGCCGCCGTTGACGCGGTTTGCGGATATGGTGTGGCGGTTTGCCCGTTTTGATTTGGGCAAGAGTTTTTTCCATCATGAAACCGTGTTCGAGCTGGTCAAACAGAAAATGCCGGTGTCGATGAGTTTGGGCTTGTGGACGTTTTTCCTGACTTATCTGATTTGTATTCCGTTGGGCATTGCCAAGGCGGTGCGCGACGGCAGCCGTTTTGATGCGGTAACGGGGATGGTGGTGCTGGTCGGTTATACCATACCGCCGTTTGTGTTGGGTTTGGTGCTGCTGGTGTTGTTCGGCGGCGGCAGCTTTTTTGCGTGGTTCCCGCAGGGTGGTTTGGTCGGCGATGATTTCGACACGTTGTCGTGGGCGGGCAAAATCAAGGATTATCTGTGGCACATGGCGCTGCCGATTACGGCTTCGGTGGCGGGCAGTCTGGCGGTAACGACGGTGTTGACAAAAAATGTGTTTCTTGAAGAAATTCGCCGCCAATATGTCTATACCGCCCGCGCCAAGGGTTTGCCGGAAAAGCAAATTTTGTGGAAACACGTTTTCCGCAACGCGATGATTCCGCTGATTACCGGCTTCCCCGCTGCCTTTATCGGCGCGTTTTTCACCGGCAGCCTGCTGATTGAAACCTTGTTCTCGCTCGACGGGCTGGGGCTGCTTTCCTACGAGGCGGTGATGAAGCGCGATTATCCGGTGGTGATGGGGACGCTGTATGTGTTCACGCTGATGGGTTTGCTGGCGAAATTGGTGTCGGATATTTCTTATTCGTGGGTCGATCCGCGCATTCATTTCGGCGGACAGAAATAGGTCGTCTGAAAACTTAAAGAATTATGGAGTTAAATATGATTAAACGTTTAAAAGATATTTCTGAAGAAAGCCGCGAACATAAAAACGATGGTGCAAAAGTAGTCCGTATGGAATTGCAGGATGATGAAGCAACCAAACGGTTGGTCATGCATAGCGCAAAGCGCGTAATTGCCGCGCATAAGTCAGAATTGGAAAAGTTGGCTTATAAGTAATCTCCATGGTTGAATATTCAGACGACCTTTGTGCAATCCAATTATGAAAACACACACCTCAAACCCCACTTGGCAGGCTTTCAAGCAACACAAACGCGGCTGGTTCGCGTTGCGGATTTTAGCCGTTTTGTTCGCCGTCGCGCTGCTTGCGCCTTTGTGGAGCAACGACAAGCCCTTGTGGATACGTTATCAGGGCGAATATTATTTTCCGCTGGTAAACGAATACAACGAAACCGTGTTTGGCGGCGATTTCGACACGCCTGCCGATTACCTCGATCCGCTGATACGCGGCAACATCACGTCAAACGGTAATTACGCCGTTTATCTGCCCAATCCCTACGACGCCGATACGCTCAATGATTTCGACACGCAGCCTGACCCTGCAAGTCCGTCCGAAAGGCACTTGCTCGGCACGGACGACCGCGGTCGCGATGTCTTGGCGCGTTTGGTTTACGGATTCCGCGATTCTCTGCTGTTCGCCCTTGCGCTGACTTTGGTAACGACCGTCATCGGCGTGATTACCGGCGCGGTGCAGGGTTATTTCGGCGGCAAGACCGACCTTTTGATGCAGCGTTTTATCGAAATCTGGGGCGGGATGCCGGAGCTTTATCTCTTGATTATCCTGTCTTCGTTTTTCAATCCCAGTTTGTTGATTTTGCTGGTGTTGCTGTCGCTGTTTGGTTGGATGGGGCTGTCCGACTACGTCCGTGCCGAATTTTTGAAAAACCGTCAGGCGGATTACGTTTTGGCGGCGCGTTCGATGGGCGTGGGTAACCGTGCGATTATGTGGCGGCACATCCTGCCCAACAGCCTGACGCCCGTATTGGCGTTTCTGCCTTTCCGCATCTCCGGCGCGGTGCTTGCGCTGACCAGCTTGGATTTCCTCGGTTTGGGCGTTCCCGCGTCGCAGGCGAGCTTGGGCGAACTCTTGGCGCAGGGCAAGGATAACTTGGACGCTTGGTGGATAGGCTTGTCCACTGTCGGTACGCTGACGATTATGCTGCTTTTGCTGGTGATGATAGGGGAGGGCTTGCGTCAGGCGTTTGACGTGCGCGCGAGGGGATGATTTTCCGTATTGCGGATGAATATAAAATAGCCGATAGCTCATTTTCCTGCTATATAGATGGCTTTTCAGGCCGAGCTTGTTTTCAGGGCGAAAAACCTGTTTATGGGCGCGACCGCAAAAATATTTTACTCACTTAATTTTTGAAGAATTCCAATGAATCAAACACACAACACAAATTTCTACGAAATGCTGGCCGCTGCCTGCCGTAAAAACGGCAAAGGTACTGCGGTGTTCAACGACAAAGAAAAAACCACCTACCACGCGCTCAAGCAGGAAGTCGATGCCGTAGCCGCATATCTGCAAAATATGGGCGTCAAATTCGGCGACAAAGTGGCTTTGGCGGTATCCAATTCGCCGGAGTTTATCAGCGCCTATTTTGCCGTCTCCGCCATCGGCGCGGTTGCCGTACCGATGAATACGTTTTTGAAAAACAACGAATACGCGTATATTTTGAACGACTGCAAAGCGCGGTTTATGTTTGCTTCGGCAGGTTTGCAGAAAGAATTGAAGGGGCTGAAAAAACAGACCCGCGTCGAGAAAATCATTTGGATAGGCGAGGCGAAAGCGGCGGACGAAGCCGATGCGCGTTTTGAAGAAGCGCGCCGTTTTTCGGGTACGCCCGATTTGAGCCACCAGCCGAAAATCGATGATTTGGCGCATATTATTTACACTTCCGGCACGACAGGTCATCCCAAAGGCGCATTGATCAGCTATGGCAACCTGTTTTCCAACCTTGAAGGCATCGAGCGCATCTTTAAGATTACCAAACGCGACCGCTTCGTCGTGTTCCTGCCGATGTTCCACAGTTTTACGCTGACGGCCATGGTGTTGCTGCCGATTTATATGGCGTGTTCGATTATTTTGGTGAAATCCGTTTTCCCGTTCTCCAACGTTTTGAAACAGGTTTTATTCAAACGCGCGACCGTGTTTTTGGGCGTGCCCGCGATTTACACCGCCATGAGCAAAGCGAAAATCCCTTGGTATTTCAGATGGTTAAACCGCGTCCGTCTGTTTATCAGCGGCGGCGCGCCTTTGGCGGAACAAACCATCCTCGACTTTAAAGCGAAGTTCCCGCGTGCCAAGCTTTTGGAAGGCTACGGCTTGAGCGAATGCTCGCCCGTCGTCGCTGTCAACACGCCCGAAAGGCAAAAAGCCCGCAGTGTCGGCATCGCCTTGCCCGGATTGGAAGTCAAAGCCGTCAACGACGAATTGGTCGAAGTGCCGACGGGCGAAGTGGGCGAACTCATCGTCAAAGGCGGTTCGGTCATGCAGGGATACCTGAATATGCGCGATGCCACGGACGAAGCCATCGTCAACGGCTGGCTGAAAACAGGCGATTTTGTCACGATAGACGAAGACGGCTTTATCTTTATCGTCGACCGCAAAAAAGACCTGATTATTTCCAAAGGGCAAAACGTTTATCCGCGCGAAATCGAAGAGGCGATTTACAAACTCGACGCCGTCGAAGCCGCAGCCGTCATCGGCGTGAAAGACCAATACGCCGACGAAGAAATCATCGCCTTTATCCAACTCAAAGACGGCGAAACGTTGGACGAAGCCGACGTGCGCGCCCATTTGCGCGGACATTTGGCGAATTTCAAAATCCCCAAACAGATTTACTTTAAAGACGAACTGCCGAAAAACGCCACGGGCAAAGTGTTGAAACGGGTGTTGAAAGAGCAGTTTCAGAAATAATAAGCGTTCAGACGACCTCGGTTTGCGGGTTTGAATCAGAGGTCGTCTGAAAAGCAGAAAGCCGATGTTTGTTGGGCGTGTTTCTTGTTCATCTCAGATATTGGCTTATTGCTTTGTAAAGATTTCTGCCCGTGCGGCGGGTAATGCCGATTTGATTCCACCCGTTTTCAGACGACCTCGATACCATGACGAAACCCATCCTTGAAATTGAAAACCTAAACGCCTTTTTCCCCGGCAAGCAAGTCCTGCACGATGTCAGCCTGACCGTACAGACCGGCAGGAAACTGGCATTGGTCGGCGAGAGCGGCAGCGGTAAAACCGTGTTGGCGCAGGGCATTATGCGGCTGAATCCGCTGGTGTCGTTTGAAGGTCGTCTGAAATTCGACGGCAACGATTTGCTGACACAATCCGAACGCGCCCTGCAAAAGCTGCGCGGACGGGAAATCGGCATGGTGTTTCAAGAGCCGATGACCGCGCTCAACCCCGTGATGCGCGTCGGTGCGCAGATTGCCGAAGTGCTGACCCTGCATCTGGGCTTGGACAAAAAACAGGCATGGGCGAGGGCGGTCGAACTCTTGGCGGAAACCGGCATCCGCGAGCCGGAGCAGAAAGCCTTTGCCTATCCCTTCCAGCTTTCCGGCGGACAGCGGCAGCGGGCGATGATTGCGATGGCGGTTGCCGCCGAACCCAAGCTCCTGATTGCCGACGAACCGACCACCGCCTTGGATGTCGCCGTGCAGGCGCAGATTCTCGATTTGTTGGCGCGCTTGCAGCAGGCGCACAACATGACCATGCTCTACATCACCCACGACCTGAACCTTGTCCGCCGCTTTGCAGACGACGTCGCCGTGATGCGCGGCGGACGCATTGTCGAAACGGGCGCAGCGGCGGAAGTGTTCGCCCGTCCGCAACACGAATACACGCAAATGCTGTTGAACGCCGGTGCCGCGCGCAAGGTCGTACCTTTGGCGGACAACCCCGCCACCGTCTTGCAGGCGGAGCAGCTTTCCGTTGCCGTCAAAGAAACGGCGGGCTGGTTCAAAAAACGCAGCAAAACCCTGCTGGAGCCGGTTTCCTTCGATTTGAAAGCGGGCGAAACACTGGGCATCATCGGCGAAAGCGGCTGCGGTAAAACCACGCTGGCAAAAGCCGTGATGCACCTTATCGACGCGGAAGGTCGTCTGAAAATCAACGGCGAAGCCTGGACGCGCGAATCAAGGCGCGACATCCAAATGGTGTTCCAAGACCCGTTCGGCGCATTCAACCCGCGCATGAACGTCTTTAATATCGTTTCCGAAGCCCTGCGCGTTCACGAACCCGATTTGTCCCGCGCAGAAATGCGGCAGCGCGTGCAAGACGTATTGCGGCAGGTCGGTCTGCCCGAAGATGCGCTCGAACGCTATCCGCACGCCTTTTCCGGCGGACAACGCCAGCGGCTCGCCATCGCCCGCGCCATCATCGTCCGCCCGAAAATCCTTGTTTTGGACGAACCCACCAGCGCGCTCGACGTACAATGGCAGCAACAGATTCTGGAGCTGCTCGCCGATTTGCAAAAACAACACGGTCTCAGCCTCATCATCATCAGCCACGACCTCGCCGTCATCCGCGCCCTGTCGCACCGCGTGATGGTGTTGAAAGACGGCAAAATCGTCGAAGAGGGCGGCTGCGAAACCGTATTTGCCAACCCTTCCAGCGATTACACGCGCCATCTGATGAGCTTTAGGGCAGGCTGAACTGTCGGATAGGTCGTCTGAAAAACATTAGCCAATCCCGATGGCAACCTTACAAAAAAGCTATTACACTTTTGCGACACTTGAAATTTTCAGCCCCAAGCCCTATCCTGCACAACATCTGATTCAATTTGACACAAAAAGGAAAAACTCATGAGCAGCGAACTGATTATCCACACCACCGATGCAAATTTCGAACAAGACGTTTTGAAATCCGACGTTCCCGTATTGCTGGACTTCTGGGCACCTTGGTGCGGCCCTTGCAAAATGATCGCTCCGATCTTGGACGACATCGCCGCCGAATTTGAAGGTCGTCTGAAAGTCGTTAAAATCAACATCGACGACAACGAAGCCACCCCCGCCAAATTCGGCGTGCGCGGTATCCCGACGCTGATGGTATTCAAAAACGGCGAAAACGTCGCCACCAAAGTCGGTGCTTTGGCAAAAGGTCAATTGACCGCATTTGTAAACGCTTCTTTGGCTTAAGTTTCAACAACGCAAAAGGTCGTCTGAAAATTTTCAGACGACCTTTTTGCTATAATTCTCCATTTCCCCGAACCAAAAACAGGCGGCAATATGGAAGTCATCCAATACCCAAATTCCCCCTTCAAACTCCACCAGCCCTTCCCACCCGCCGGCGACCAGCCTACCGCCATTGCCGGCCTGCTCGAAGGGCTTTCAGACGGCCTGGCCTATCAAACCCTGCTCGGCGTAACCGGTTCGGGCAAAACCTACACCATGGCGAACGTCATCGCCCAAAGCGGCCGCCCCGCCATCATTATGGCGCACAACAAGACCCTTGCCGCCCAGCTTTATGCCGAAATGCGCGAGTTTTTCCCAGAAAACGCGGTGGAATATTTCGTCTCCTACTATGACTATTACCAGCCCGAAGCCTATGTACCCAGCCGCGACTTGTTCATCGAAAAAGACAGCGCGATCAACGAACACATCGAGCAGATGCGCCTTTCCGCCACCAAAAACCTAATGACGCGCGACGACGTGATTATCGTCGCCACTGTGTCCGCCATTTACGGTATCGGCGACCCGACCGAATACCAACAAATGGTGTTGTCCGTCAAAGAAGGCGACACCATCGAGCAGCGCGACATCATCGCCACGCTCGTTTCCATGCAGTACGAACGCGGCGATTTGGACTTCAAACGCGGAAGCTTCCGCGTACGCGGCGACGTGATTGACGTGTACCCCGCCGAAAGCTCCGAAAACGCCTTGCGCATCAGCCTGTTTGACGACGAAATCGACCGCCTCGATATGTTCGACCCGCTTTCAGGCAGCCTGCACCAACGCGTCGGCCGCTACACCGTCTTCCCATCCAGCCACTACGTTACCCCGCGCGACACCGTATTGCGCGCCTGCGAGTCCATCAAAGAAGAACTGCGCGAGCGCATCGAATTTTTCGCCCGCGAACAACGCCCCATCGAACAACAACGCATCGAACAACGCACCCGCTTCGACCTCGAAATGCTCTACGAAATGGGCTTCTGCAAAGGCATCGAAAACTACTCCCGCCACTTCTCCGGCAAAAAAGAAGGCGAACCGCCGCCCACGCTGATGGACTACCTGCCCGACAACGCCATCATGTTCATCGACGAAAGCCACGTTACCGTTACCCAAATCGGCGGCATGTACAAAGGCGACGCATCGCGCAAGCAAAACCTCGTCGATTACGGCTTTCGCCTGCCTTCCGCCCGCGACAACCGCCCGCTCAAATTCCACGAATTTGAAAAAGTCATGCCGCAAACCATCTTCGTCTCCGCCACCCCCGCCAAATACGAAGAAGAACACGCCGGACAAGTGGTCGAACAAGTCGTCCGCCCCACAGGGCTGGTCGATCCCCAAATCATCATCCGCCCCGTTGCCACCCAAGTCGATGACTTAATGAGCGAAATCAACGACCGCATCCAAAAAGGCGAACGCGTGCTCGTTACCACCCTCACCAAACGCATGGCGGAGCAACTCACCGACTATTACAGCGAACTCGGCATCAAAGTGCGCTATCTGCACAGCGACATCGATACCGTAGAGCGTGTTGAAATCATTAGAGATTTGCGGCTCGGCCTGTTTGACGTACTCGTTGGCATCAACCTCTTGCGCGAAGGCCTCGACATCCCCGAAGTCTCCCTCGTCGCCATCCTCGACGCCGACAAAGAAGGCTTCCTGCGCTCCCACCGCAGCTTGATTCAAACCATAGGCCGCGCCGCGCGCAACGTGAACGGCGTCGCCATCCTGTACGCCGACAAAATCACCGACTCCATGAAAGCCGCCATCGACGAAACCGAACGCCGCCGCGAAAAACAGATTAAATTCAACAAAGAACACGGCATCGTGCCGCAGCAGATTAAAAAACAGGTCAAAGACATCATCGACGGCGTGTACCACGAAGAAGACAGCGGCAAAGGTCGTCTGAAAGGCAAAAACAAAGTTAAAGTCGGCGAAATCCACAACGAAGAAGACGCGATTAAAGAAATCGCCAAACTGGAAAAAGCCATGCAGCAGGCGGCTAGGGATTTGCAGTTTGAAGAGGCAGCTGTGTTAAGGGATAGGATTCGTGGGATTAAGGAGAATTTACTTTTTGGGGCGGAGTGACTAGAAAGAAGTACATGGAAACACATAATTTAATTGATCAGCTTAATCATTTTTTAAATGAATTTAATCGCTTAAATTCTTTACTATTGCTGAGCAAAAAAAACATACCAACCATTGATAATTCCAAGGCTATTTCACATATCGAATTTCAGACCTTTATGAAAGAATTTGATATAGCTTATCAACAGTTAAAATCCAGTGGTATGACCATGAATATCTGGCAATTTGCAGAATTCGGGCGCTATGAAGTGCGCAATTGCAAAGTATTGTGCTGGCTGCTTGATATGCATGCAGATCACGGATTTGGGAGAAAATTTCTAATCAATCTGCTTAAAAATTTGGATCAACAAGCCGGTATTGCTGAAATTATTCGATATTTAACGCAAGAAAGCTTCTCCACTAATCAGGAAACCTTACACTGTGGCAATATTTCGGAACGTTTTGATATTGATATTAAAAGCCGAAATTGCCGTTTGATAATTGAGGCGAAGGTGGATGCTGCTGAAATGTATGACGGTAAAACAAGCCAATTAAAAAGGTATCGGGATATCTTGGACAAATCTTCTGAACCGCATAAATGTTTACTGTATCTGACTAGAGGATGCTATCTCCCCTTAGATGAAAGCCTACATAAGCAGGTAGTAGTTTTGAGCTGGAAAGATATTGCTAAAAGTATAAGAAAAACTATCTATGACGAATTGAATCAAGCACAAAGTTTTCGAAAAATGATATTTTTATCTTTGGCTCGTCATTTTGAAACCCTTTGAAGAAAGGAATATTTATGGAAAATGTAGAAAGAGAACTGGGTAAGTTAGTTTTAAGTAACTTGGAAATGTTGGAAAAATCTTATGGTTTTTTGGTACAAATAGATGTCCAGTTTTACGAGAAAATTGAAAATCAGTTTAACGCTTGGTATGAGGATTTTAAGAAAAATAGCGGGTGGCATAAAAAACCTGGTAACAAAAAAAATCAAGATGCTATCTGGTATTGTTTGGGTGAAAAATATGATAATAAAAAATCTAATATAGATATTGATTATAGCTGGTTAAGTGCTTGTACAGGCATTGCCAAATATGACGATGGTGAGACCATCGAGTACGGTATTCATTTTGGATTTAATCGAGATTATTTTAATTTTACCGCCAAAACAGCCAAGCAATTTATGCAAGATCAATTTGCAAATTACCCTGAATTAAAGGAAGTGGGGTTTCAATATATAGTGGGATCAAGTGAACACCGTACAATTTTTTTACCTATCCAACTTGACTTAAAACTGTTGATTGAAGAATACCCTGATTATGAGGATCAGGCTTTGCAGCCGCTTTCTGATGCTTTAGACAAAATAAAAAATCATCAAGCTGTATTTGATGGTATTGCCAAAAAGTTAATGAAACATTCCAAATTACAAGAAAGTTAGACTTAATACCTCAACAAGCAGCAGCCTGCATCTATACTAACCGCGTGCGCGGCTACGCCATACAGGCGGTACAAACTTTTAAACCGACGTAGGGTGTGTGCGGTACGCACGCACGCGTTCTTTGCCGTTCACACCATTGTTTCAAACTTTCAGACGACCTTAAACGTCGTCTGAAAATCTCTTAGCGTAAAGGTCGTCTGAAAACCGTGAATCCGTTTTCAGACGACCTTTGTTTCATTTCAGCCAACGAATATAATAACGCATAGCAAGCGCAGATTAAATATTTTATTTAACACAGCAACTTTGGAGATAATAAATGAGCATTGAATATTTATTAGATATTTTAAAAGATAGGGGATATATCAGCATTCAAGATGATAGAAACTTACATGGAAGAGCATCCAGTAATCATTTATTGAGTGAGTTACGGAAGAATGATAAATCAGGCATGGAATTAAAAAAATATGGTATGTATCGTCCAACAGAATTAGTAGACATTTATTGGATTCAAAATGATACCCATGAGGATATTCACGATGGTGTGTTAGATATGAAAAATATTATGGAAGATATTTATTTGGAAGAACTTCACAAATTACAACAAGACATGTAGCAAGCCGTAGCCTGTATCCCTCCTACCGCGTGCGTGGCTACGCCACACACCCTACCTGTAGCGGTACAAACTTTAAAACCGATGTGTAGCAACTGTATTTTTCACCCCGTCGGG
>NZ_KV789489.1:14045-22571 GCF_001807625.1 Neisseria sp. HMSC03D10 | reverse complement strand
ATGAGTGTCCAAGATTTGGGGGCCAGTTCAAGGTTTTCAGACGACCTTTCGTTTAGCCTGACTGGAAATGCGGATTACAGGCTGTAATACATTTCAAATTCCAACGGATGCGGCGCCATGCGGATGCGGCGTACGTCTTCTTCTTTGAAGGTGATGTAGCTGTCGATCCAGTCTTTGCTGAACACGCCGCCGCGCAGCAGAAATTCGTGGTCGGCTTTGAGGGCGGCGAGGGCTTCTTCCAAAGAGGCGCAGACGGTTGGGACGAGTGCGTCTTCTTCCGGCGGCAGGTCGTAGAGGTTTTTATCGGCTGGGTCGCCCGGGTGGATTTTGTTTTGAATGCCGTCCAAACCCGCCATCAGCAGGGCGGCGAACGCCAAGTATGGGTTGGCGGTCGGGTCGGGGAAACGCGCTTCGATGCGGCGTGCCTTGCTGCTGTTCACGGACGGGATGCGGATGGACGCGGAACGGTTTTTGGCAGAGTAGGCGAGTTTGGTCGGCGCTTCGAAGTGCGGCACGAGGCGTTTGTAGGAGTTGGTGGACGGATTGGTAATCGCGTTCAGGGCTTTGGCGTGTTTGATGATGCCGCCGATGTAGTAGAGCGCGGTGTCGCTCAAGCCGGCATAGCCGTCGCCTGCGAACAGGTTTTGACCGTCTTTCCAGATGGATTGGTGGACGTGCATGCCGCTGCCGTTGTCGCCCATGATGGGTTTGGGCATGAAGGTGGCGGTTTTGCCGAAGTTGTGGGCAACGTTTTGGATGACGTATTTCATGTCTTGGGTTTGGTCGGCGCGTTTGACCAATGTGGCGAAGCGCGTGCCGATTTCCATTTGGCTGCCGGTGCCGACTTCGGCGTGGTGGACTTCGACTTCGATGCCGAGTTCTTCCAAAATGTTCACCATGGCAGAGCGCAGGTCTTGTCCGGCATCAATCGGGGCGACGGGGGCGTAGCCGCCTTTGACGGCGGGACGGTGGCCGGTGTTTTGACCGTCCATGTGCAGCCCGCTTGCCCATGCGCCGCTTTCGGACGTGATTTCGTAACGGGTTTTGTGCATATCGGTTTCAAACTCTACGCCGTCGAAGACGAAGAATTCGGGTTCGGGGCCGAAGTAGGCAGTGTCGCCGATGCCGGAGGATTTGAGGTAGGCTTCGGCGCGGCGGGCGATGGAGCGCGGGTCGCGGTCGTAGCCTTGACCGTCGGCGGGGTCGATGACGTCGCAGGTGAGGACGACGGTGGTGTCGTCGTAGAAGGGGTCGATGAAGGCAGTCGCGGGGTCGGGGCGCAACTGCATGTCGGATGCCTGAATGCCTTTCCAGCCGCCGATGGACGAGCCGTCAAACGCCTGACCGTTTTCAAACCACTCTTCGGGGTCGTCGAGGACGATGCGGGCGGGGACGGTGAAGTGGTGCTGCTTGCCTTTGGTATCGGTAAAGCGCAAATCTACGAAGCGGGCTTCGCTTTCTTCAATCAGTTTTACTGCGTCTTTGATAGACATTTTCGGCTCCTAAATGGGAAGTAACGGATACGCAATCTCGCGGAAAATCTGCTGCATTTTATCATGCTGAAGGTCGTCTGAAACCGCAAATCCGTTAAATTTCTGACTTGCGGAATATAGTTTCAGACGACCTGATTGTCAACAATCCGATGCGTATTTGGATTTATTGGAAAACAGCGCTGTGAGGCGGCAAAGGCGGTTATAATGGGCGGTCTTTGCATTTGTCCTGCCGGATAGGATTTTTATGAACACTGCTCCCCGTTATGCCGTTTTCGGCAACCCCGTCGCACACAGCAAATCGCCGCAAATCCATCGGCAGTTTGCCTTGCAGGAAGGCGTTGAAATCGAATATGAGCGCATTTGCGCCGACATCGGCGGTTTCGCGCAGGCGGTCGAAGCATTTTTTGCCGACGGCGGGAGCGGGGCGAATGTTACCGTACCGTTCAAGCAGGAAGCGTTTGCCTTGTCGGACGAACATTCCGAACGCGCTTTGGCGGCAGGTGCGGTCAATACGCTGATTTTGCTGGAAAACGGTAAAATACGCGGCGACAATACCGACGGGCTCGGACTGACGGACGATATTTCAAAGAGGCTGGGCGTGGAAATGTCGGGTAAAACCGTCTTGCTGCTCGGCGCGGGCGGCGCGGTGCGCGGCGTCATTCCCGTATTGAAGGCATGCCGTTCTGCGCGCATCGTCATCGCCAACCGAACCCATGCCAAAGCGGCGGAAATGGCGGCGCATTTCGATATTGATGCCGTACCTTTAGATGAACTGGAAGGCGGCTTCGACATCATCATCAACGGCACATCCGGCGGCTTAAGCGGACAGCTTCCCGCCGTATCGCCCAAAGTCTTTGAACATTGCACCTTGGCTTACGATATGGTTTACGGCGAAGCGGCGCAGCCGTTTTTAGCGTTCGCCCGCCAATCAGGTGCAAAACAAACCGCCGACGGATTGGGCATGCTGGTCGGGCAGGCGGCAGCTTCCTACCGGCTTTGGCGCGGCTTCGCGCCCGATGTCCTGCCCGTCGTCCAATATATGAGAGAGTTATAAAATGTTCCGCATCATCAAATGGCTGATTGCCCTGCCTTTGGGCGCATTTATCTTTTTCAACGCTTATGTGTACGGCAACATCATCACTTACCGCGCCGTCGCGCCGAATAAAACCGCCTTCATGGCGATGCGGATGCGGCAGTTTCAAAGCGAAGGCAAAGATGTCGCGCTCGATTACCGCTGGGTACCTTACGACCGCATTTCGGTCAACCTGAAAAAAGCCCTGATTGCCTCCGAAGACGCCAAATTCGCCGAACACGGCGGTTTCGACTGGGGCGGCATCCAATACGCCATCAAACGCAACAAACAAAGCGGCGAAGTCAAAGCGGGCGGCTCGACCATCAGCCAACAGCTTGCCAAAAACCTGTTTCTGAACGAAAGCCGCAGCTATATCCGCAAAGGCGAAGAAGCCGCGATTACCGCGATGATGGAAGCCGTTACCGACAAAGACCGCATTTTCGAGCTGTATCTGAACGCCATCGAATGGCACTACGGCGTATTCGGTGCAGAAGCCGCGTCCCAGTATTTCTATAAAAGACCCGCCGCCAACCTGACCAAACAGCAGGCCGCCAAACTCGCCGCCCGCGTCCCCGCGCCGCTGTTTTACGCCGACAACCCCAAAAGCAAACGCCTGCGCAACAAAACCAACATCATCCTGCGCCGCATGGGTTCGGCAGAGCTGCCCGAAAGTGATCTGGATTGAGGTTGTCTGAAAATCAGGTGATGGGGTTTCAGACGACCTTTGTGCAACTGTAACCCTGTTTGCCATATCACATATATCGCCTATCTTCCCAGTTTCGATACGTTCTTCCGTCATTCCCGCGCAGGCGGGAATCCATTGTAAAACTTGAGAAATCTTGGTTTAAAAAAAGGTTTCTGAATTTCAAAAATGGATTCTCGCCTGCGCGGGAATGACGACAAGCGGTAAGTTGCGTGTCGAAAATAAAGTAATTTAGCTAAAGTCCATAAGGGCGTTGCCGCCTTGTCTCATTTTTATTTTAATCCACTATAATCCACTCCAGAAAACGCCCGTTTCGTCATCTTTACCCCGCCTGTGCGGGAATGACGAAACGGGCGTTTTTGAATGGTTTTCTTTCTGCGCCGCTGTCTTCGGCAAAATTTACGCCACGAAATCCAAGCCTATGTCCAACGAGCGGCTGCTGTGGGTCAGATAGCCGAGGGCGATGCCGTCTACGCCGGTTTGTGCCACGCGCTTCAGGCGGTCGAAGCCGATGCCGCCCGATGCTTCGCAATAGACGGTGTGGGGGTGGGCGGTTTGCGTGTGGCAGCGGTTTGCCGCTTCTTTCAAAGTTTCGTCGTCCATGTTGTCCAGCAAAATCCGTTCCGCGCCCGCCGCGATGGCTTCGTCCAGTTGTGCCAGCGTGTCCACTTCGATTTCCACGCAGGTCAACGGTCCGACTGCCTGCTTCGCCTGTCGCACGGCTTGGGCGATGCTGCCGCAATAGGCGAGGTGGTTGTCTTTGATGAGCACGGCATCGTCCAAACCCATGCGGTGGTTCACGCCGCCGCCTGCCCTGACGGCGTATTTTTGCAGGACGCGCAGCAGGGGGATGGTTTTGCGGCTGCACACGATGTCTGTGCCGTATTCGGCGACTTCGGCAACGGCACGCGCGGTGGCGGTGGCGATGCCGCTTAAGTGTGTGAGGTAGTTGAGCGCGGTGCGTTCGGCGGCGAGCAGGGCGCGGGCGTTGCCTTCGACGGCGGCCAGCGTCTGACCTGCGCGGACGGCTTGCCCGTCGTAGATTTCGGCTTGGAAGCGGACGGACGGATCCATCGTCTGAAAGGCAAGACGTGCCAAGTCCATGCCGGCGATGACGCCGTTTTCGCGGCTGACGAGGAAGAGTTTGGCGGTTTTATCGGGGGCGATGACGGCGGCGGACGTAATGTCGCCGCGCCTACCCAAGTCTTCGCTCAGGGCTTGTTCGACCATGGGGCGCAACAGGGTGTCGGGCAGGGGGAAGAGGGTGTTTTCAGACGACATGGGGTTTCCTTTGTTGAAAAAGATTGATGTTGCACCGATGGGGCAAAACTTCGTTTGAGGTCGTCTGAAAACGGGTTAACGGCTGCCCAGCGGCAGTCCGATGTCCGAAATCAGCCTGTCGGGCAGGACGTCGTCGCGGAAGCGGTAAAGCTGCGCGGGACGGCCTTTGCTGCCCGATACTCCGGTATCCGACGGCTCGATGAGGTTTTGCTGCTGAATCTGGCGGCGGAAGTTTTGCTTGTGCAGCAATCTGCCGCTGATGGCTTCGACGCTGTTTTGCAGTTGCAGCAGCGTGAATTCGGGCGGCATCAGTTCGAAAATCACGGGGCGGTATTTGATTTTGGCACGCAGGCGGGACAGGGCGGTCGCCAACACGCGGCGGTGGTCGTGGCGCATGGGCTGCCCCGTGAGCGCGAAGTCGAAGTTTGCCTGCGGCTCGGCGGCCTCCGCTATCAGGCCGCTTTCATACAGCATTTCATAGCGTTGCAAAACGTATTCTTCCGACCAGTTTTCCGGCTCGACCCCCCAACACAAATGAATGCGCTTGAGCCGCTTTTGGCGCACTTCCTCCGTGTCCGCCGAGTTTGCCCAAATGCGCAGGCGGCTGACGACGGCGTCGCGCTGCCCGCCATCGGTGCGCAAGTCTTCCCACGGGAAATAGCCGTAGCAGTCCTGCCATTTCGCGTCGGGATGCAGGATGCTGTCGGCTGCCTCGCGCACCAGTCCCAGATAGCTGACGTACAAGACGGGCATGCCGTGTTCGTTGCGGCGGTGGGTATCGACAAAGGTGTAAAGCTGTTCCACATAGCCCATAGGCTGCGAAGTCTGCTTGGCGACCCACAGCTTCACGCCCGCCTGCAAGGAATTGCGCAGGGGGGAGAGCGGGCCGTTGGGCAGGAGCGTGCCTTGGGCGACGGTCAACACCCGCAGGCCGCCGTCGGTAACGGCAATCAATACGGGAACCAGCTCGACGATGCTTTGCGGCGGGGCTTCGGCTTCGGGGTAGGCGTCCATGTTCGGCTTTCTGCGGGTGGGAAAGGCTTTATTGTAAACCAAAGCGGTTTGTCGGAACGAAGCGGGTCGGTTTTGCGGTATCTCAAACCTGTTTTCAGACGACCTTGCATATTATACTCAAGTTGAGCATAATATAAAAACAGTTTGAAAAACAGACGGCAAACCTTCATGCCGCCTCAAAAACCAGCTACAAGGAAACATCATGCAAACCGCCGCCCGCCGCTCGTTCGACTACGATATGCCCCTCATTCAAACGCCGACTTCCGCCTGCCAAATCCGTCAGGCGTGGGCGAAGGTTGCCGACACGCCCGACCGCGAGACGGCAGGTCGTCTGAAAGACGAAATCAAGGCTTTGCTGAAGGAGAAAAACGCGGTCTTGGTGGCGCATTATTACGTCGATCCGCTGATTCAAGATTTGGCTTTGGAAACGGGCGGATGCGTGGGCGATTCGCTGGAGATGGCGCGCTTCGGCGCGGAACACGAAGCCGGTACGCTGGTGGTGGCGGGTGTGCGCTTCATGGGCGAGAGCGCGAAAATCCTCTGCCCTGAAAAAACGGTGCTGATGCCTGATTTGGAAGCGGAATGTTCTTTGGATTTGGGTTGCCCGGAAGAGGCGTTTTCAGCGTTTTGCGACCAACACCCCGACCGCACGGTGGTGGTGTACGCCAACACTTCCGCCGCCGTGAAAGCGCGTGCCGACTGGGTGGTAACGTCTTCGGTGGCGTTGGAAATCGTGTCGTATCTGAAATCGCGCGGCGAGAAGCTGATTTGGGGGCCCGACCGCCACCTCGGCGACTACATCCGCCGCGAAACGGGCGCGGATATGCTGTTGTGGCAGGGTTCGTGCATCGTCCACAACGAATTTAAAGGGCAGGAGCTGGCGGCGTTGAAGGCGGAACACCCCGACGCAGTGGTGCTGGTTCATCCCGAATCGCCGCAAAGCGTCATCGAACTGGGCGACGTGGTCGGCTCGACCAGCAAGCTGCTGAAAGCCGCCGTATCGCGCCCTGAAAAGAAATTCATCGTGGCGACCGACTTGGGCATCCTGCACGAAATGCAAAAGCAGGCGCCCGACAAAGAATTTATCGCCGCACCGACGGCGGGCAACGGCGGAAGCTGCAAAAGCTGCGCGTTCTGCCCGTGGATGGCGATGAATTCGCTGGGTGGTATCAAACACGCCCTGACAAGCGGGTGTAACGAAATCCTGTTGGACAGAAAGCTGGGCGAAGCTGCCAAACTGCCTTTGCAGCGTATGCTCGATTTCGCGGCAGGGCTGAAGAAAAAAGATGTGTTCAACGGCATGGGACCCGCCTGATTTGCCGTCCGTATTACCGTTTCAGACGACCTCACAAACAAGGACAACACCATGCAAACCGATTGCGACGTATTGATTGCCGGAAACGGGCTGGCGGCACTGACGCTCGCCCTGTCGCTGCCTGAATCGTTCCGCATCGTCATTTTGTGCAAAAACCGGCTGGACGACACCGCCAGCCGCCATGCGCAAGGCGGAATTGCGGCGGCGTGGTCGGGAGAGGACGACATCGAAAAACACGTTGCCGATACCTTGGAAGCGGGCGCGGGCTTGTGCGACGAAGCCGCCGTCCGCACCATCCTGTCGCAGGGCAAACCGGCAATCGAATGGCTGCTGGCGCAGGGCGTGGCGTTCGACCAAAATAATAACGACCTGCACCTGACGCGCGAAGGCGGGCATACCTGCCGCCGAATCGCCCACGTCGCCGACTACACGGGCGAAGCCGTCATGCAGAGCCTGATTGCCCAAATACGCCGCCGCCCGAACATCCGCGTTTGCGAGCGGCAAATGGCGTTGGACGTTCAAACCGAATCAGGCGCGGCATGCGGACTGACCGTCCTCGACCGCCGAACGCAAGAAACCTACCGCATTCGCGCCCGCCATACCGTACTCGCAGGCGGCGGCTTGGGACAGATTTACGCCGCCACCACCACGCCGCCCGAATGCACGGGCGACGCCATCGCCATGGCGATACGCGCAGGCTGCGCAGTCGAAAACCTCGAATTTATCCAATTCCACCCCACAGGCTTGGCAAGGTCGTCTGAAAACGGCCGTACCTTCCTGATTTCCGAAGCCGTGCGCGGCGAAGGCGGCATCTTGACCAACCAATCGGGCGAACGGTTTATGCCGCATTACGACCGCCGCGCCGAACTCGCGCCGCGCGACATCGTTGCCCGCGCCATCGCCGCCGAAATCGCCAAACAAACGCAAGACTTCGTCTCACTCGACATCAGCCATCAACCCGCAGCGTTCGTCCGTCAGCATTTTCCGTCCATCCATCGGCACTGCCTGTCCCAATGCGGCTTGGACATCACGCGCCAAGCCATCCCCGTCCGCCCCGTGCAACACTATACCTGCGGCGGCATCCAAACCGACCCCGGCGGCAGAACCTCCCTGCCGCAGCTCTACGCCTTAGGCGAAACCGCCTGCACAGGGTTGCACGGAGCCAACCGCCTCGCCAGCAACTCCCTGCTCGAATGCGTCGTTACCGCCAGACTTGCCGCCCAAACCATCGCGGACGGACAAGCATTCCAAACCGCACCGTCCCAAAGATCGTCTGAAAACCCCTCCGCCGAAGCAGACATCTTTTCAGGCGACCTCCAAAACACATTCAGTCGCCCCGCCCTGCAAGCCTTCAACCAACGCCATCTGGGCATCCTCCGCAACGATACCGGCCTGCGCCGCGCCATCGCCCAACTGCGGCTTTGGAAACAAAATCAAACCGAGCCGCACACCGCGTCCGAATACGAAAACCGCAACCTGCTCGAATGCAGCCTCGCCGTCGCCCAAGCCGCATACGCAAGGCGGCAAAACATTGGCGCGCATTTCAATACCGATTTGGCAGGGAGTGTCGAGTGGAAAAAGCAGGCGGCAGGCTGATGATGGATGCCTCCGTATAAAAGATATAGTGGATTAACTTTAAACCAGTACG
>NZ_KV789489.1:6848-14025 GCF_001807625.1 Neisseria sp. HMSC03D10 | reverse complement strand
TCGTCTGAAAACTGATTTTCAGACGACCTTTTGGCTGATTTGAAGCGATGTGCGCCGTTAGATGGACAGACCTTCTAATGCTTAAATGCCCCACATTTTCAAGACACGTTGCGCGGCGGTTTGTCCGTTGGGAAGTGCCGTCGTTTGCAGTTCGCACAATTTGTCGCGTGTGGCTTGGTAGTTGTGTTTGCCGATAAGTTCTATGGCGCGTTCCTGCACATACATATCCTCGTCATCGAGATAGGGCAGCAGCCATTGGGCGATTTCGTCTTTAGCGATGAGATTAAACCAAGCGAAATGCAGGCACTGGCGGATTTCGTCATCGTCGCTTTCCTCTGCCGCCTGCCGAAGCTGTTGCATGGCGGCTTGACGTGCGGCTGCATCCAGCGGCGGTATGGGATTGGGAAATTTGTAGGCACACTTATCATGCAGCAGTTCGTAGCCGTCTTGTGCTTCGGGGTAAGCTGAAATGGCGGCGAGGAAGTCAGGGATGGTAGCAAAACTGGGTACCAGGTCGGGGTCATCGTGTTGAAAGTGTCCGACCATGCCGAGTAGCGGCCCGGTAAGGTACACAAACCATTCGTTGCTTTCTTCGTCCTGTAAAATAGGTGCAACCGGTAAAGCCTGCCAATATTCGTCAAAATAATCTTTGCTGTTTTGCCAATCCGTATCGTCGTGATGAAAGCAAAAACCATCTTTGGGGGTAAAGTGCTGCAAGGCAGTGATGTGTCCGGCGGGGATTTGGTGCTGTTGCAGACAGGAAATTAGCGTGGCTGGGGGATATTGGGACATGAGATGCTCCTTTTATGTTTTAATTTTGGATTTGTTTTGAGGTCGTCTGAAAAGGTTTCAGACGACCTTTTTCATTAAACCCTTACCAACTCCATCATCCTCTCAAATGAATACAATGCTGATTTTCTTCCGCTTGCTTCTTCTTTTAATGTCAAGATACCTTTTTCCAATAATGCTTTGGTGAAACGGTTTGCAGTTGCAGGCGGGATGTTGGTCAGTTCTGATAATCGGCTGTTTCGGAAAACGGGATAAGTAAAAACAAAATCTAACACAGCAAGCGAATGTTTGGAGGAAAGTGTTTGGGTAAAAATGAACTTCATTTCTTCATAAAGTGCATGAATGCTTTGGGCAATTTCAAGGTTATGCACTGCTTGCCAATTTGAGAAGCTTGGCGCATCAATTCTGTGTGGCGTTCTTTGTGTTCCTCAAAATATCCGCTGATATAAAAAAGTATTGTCGCTCATTTGTGATAGACAAACAATTTTGTCAATCAAATTCAATAAAAAATGATTCACAAGAGTTTTTGGTATTCATTTGTGAATAACAAACAAATTTATGAATCAGAAATAAGCAGAAAGTGATTAATAAGCCTTTTGCTCACTCCATCTATTTCCCCTCTAAATATCATCCGTGCAAGCAACAATCGGTGCAATCGGTTAAAATGGGTCGTCTGAAATTTGTTTGACCGAATTGAGAAAACCATGTCCCAACAATACGTCTATTCCATGCTGCGCGTGAGCAAGGTTGTGCCGCCGCAGAAAACCATCATTAAAGATATTTCCCTTTCTTTCTTCCCCGGTGCGAAAATCGGCCTGCTCGGTTTGAACGGCGCGGGCAAGTCCACCGTGCTGCGGATTATGGCGGGTGTGGATAAGGAATTTGAGGGCGAAGCCGTGCCGATGGGCGGCATCAAAATCGGCTATCTGCCGCAAGAGCCGGAGCTTGATCCTGAAAAAACCGTGCGCGAGGAAGTGGAAAGCGGTTTGGGCGAAGTGGCTGCTGCGCAGAAACGTTTGGAAGAAGTGTATGCCGAGTACGCCAATCCTGATGCGGATTTTGACGCGCTGGCAGAAGAACAGGGTCGCTTGGAAGCGATTATTGCGGCAGGTTCGTCCACGGGTGGCGGTGCGGAACACGAATTGGAAATCGCCGCCGATGCGCTGCGCCTGCCGGAATGGGATGCCAAAATCGGCAATCTGTCCGGCGGTGAAAAACGCCGCGTCGCTTTGTGCAAACTCTTGTTGAGCAAACCCGATATGCTGCTGCTGGACGAGCCGACCAACCACTTGGATGCGGAATCGGTCGAATGGCTGGAGCAATTCCTCGTGCGCTTCCCCGGCACGGTGGTCGCGGTAACGCACGACCGCTACTTCCTCGACAACGCTGCCGAATGGATTTTGGAACTCGACCGCGGCCACGGTATTCCGTGGAAAGGCAATTACTCGTCTTGGCTGGAGCAGAAAGAAAAACGCTTGGAAAACGAGGCAAAATCCGAAGCCGCGCGTGTAAAAGCGATGAAGCAGGAATTGGAATGGGTGCGCCAAAATGCCAAAGGCCGCCAAGCCAAGTCCAAAGCGCGTCTGGCGCGTTTTGAGGAAATGAGCAACTACGAATACCAAAAACGCAATGAAACGCAGGAAATCTTCATTCCCGTCGCCGAGCGTTTGGGTAACGAAGTAATTGAATTTGTGAATGTTTCCAAATCGTTCGGCGATAAAGTGCTGATTGACGATTTGAGCTTCAAAGTGCCTGCGGGCGCGATTGTCGGCATCATTGGCCCGAACGGCGCGGGTAAATCGACGCTGTTCAAAATGATTGCGGGCAAAGAGCAGCCTGATTCGGGTGAAGTGAAAATCGGCCAAACCGTGAAAATGAGCCTGATTGACCAAAGCCGAGAAGGTTTGCAAAACGACAAAACCGTGTTCGACAACATCGCCGAAGGCCGCGACATTTTGCAGGTAGGGCAGTTTGAAATCCCCGCCCGCCAATATTTGGGACGCTTCAACTTCAAAGGCAGCGACCAAAGCAAAATCGCAGGTCAATTGTCAGGCGGCGAACGCGGACGTTTGCACTTGGCAAAAACCTTGTTGAGCGGCGGCAATGTGTTGCTGCTGGACGAACCGTCCAACGACCTCGACGTGGAAACCCTGCGCGCGCTGGAAGACGCATTGCTGGAATTTGCCGGCAGCGTGATGGTAATTTCGCACGACCGCTGGTTCCTCGACCGCATCGCCACGCATATCTTGGCTTGCGAAGGCGATTCGAAATGGGTGTTCTTCGACGGCAACTATCAGGAATACGAAGCCGATAAAAAACGCCGACTCGGCGAAGAAGGCGCGAAACCGAAACGGATTAAATATAAGCCGGTAACGCGTTGATAGGAAAATAAGAAAACGTCGTCTGAAAACTTAAAAAGGGTTTTCAGACGACGTTTTTGTTGGAGGAGCGTTTTACATTTGCACCGAGCCGTTGACTGTGATGCTGATTTCTTCTGAGCCGGGAGAAGGGGCTTGGATAGCGTTGTTTTCGTCGCTTGCCGAACGCTTGAACATGGCAGCTTCGGCACTCATCATTTTGGCGCGGGCGAAACCGTTGTCTATGGAACGGTTGCCGATGTGGCCTAAATTGAGTTTGACGATTTTGTAGTTGGAAAAACCGAGCGTTTTCGCCAAGTCTTGCGCGCGGTCTTTGAAGCGCAGGATGGCGGCTTTGCTGACTTGATCGACGGCGGCTTCGCGTTTTTCTTTGGATATGCTGAAGCCGATGCGGTTGAGCGTGGCAGTTTGCAGCGTTTCGTCAATCAGGCGGTTGATTGCGTCAAAGTCTTTGTTTTCGACTTTGAACACGGCTTCTTCTTCCCAGCCTGTTTGGATGCGTTTGCCGTTGTTGTTGTATTCATAGCGCGGGCTGGCGCTGCGGTTGAGGATTTCGGTTTGGAGTTTGTTGTTTTGTACGGCTTTGTTGAAGTCGTTGAATTTTTTCTGAAACGCTTTGTTCACCGTAGCGCGGTCTTTGCCTTCGGAAGCAATGCTGAAGTAGGCGGTCATGGTGTCGCGGGTTATTTCGAGATTGGCGGACTCGGCAAATTCGATCATGTTGTAATGAAGGGTGTCGGTTTCGGCTGCGGCGGGCAGGGCGGTTGCGAGCACGAGGGCGGCAAGGATGGGGCGTAACATGGATTTTCCTTTGGGTATCGGATGTGGAAACGGATGATGTTGGGTAATTTGTGTCGGGTCGTCTGAAAGCGCGGCTTCAATGAAGTTGAAAAAAGGTTCTGACTTTGCTGCAACAGGTTTCAGACGACCTTTGACGGTGTCAGCCGAAAAAGCCCATTTTGACTTGGATGAGTTTTTCAAGTTCGGGCAGGACGCGGCGGCGGGAGACGAAGAAGATGATATGGTCGCCGTCTTGGACAATGGTGTCGGTGTGGTGCCCCATGATGACTTCGCCCGTTTCGGCACGGACGATGGCGGCGATGTAGCAGTCGCCCGGCCATTTGATGCCGCTGATGCGCCTTCCGACGATGGCGGAGGTGTTTTTGTCGCCGTGGACGACGACTTCGATGGCTTCGGCGGTGCCGCGTCTGAGGGGGTGGACGGCAACGATGTCGCCTCGGCGGATATGGGCGAGGATGGAGCCGATGGTGATGAGGTGCGGCGACACGACGATGTCGATTTTGTTGCCTTCGAGCAAATCGACGTAGCTGGAGCGGTTGACAATGGTGACGACGCGTTTTGCACCGAGGTTTTTCGCCAACAGGCTGGACATGATGTTGTTTTCGTCGTCGTTGGTCAGGGCGCAGAATACGTCGATTTCGTCGATGTATTCTTCGTCCAGCAGCGTTTCGTCGGTGGCGCTGCCTTGCAGGACGAGGGTGTTGTCGAGGTTTTCGGCGAGCCACTCGGCGCGGCGGGGGTTGTGTTCGACGATTTTGATGTCGTATTTGGATTCGAGCTGCTTGGCGAGGCGGTAGCCGATGTTGCCGCCGCCGGCAATCATGATGCGGCGGGTTCGCGCTTCTTTGGGGCGCAGTTCGCGCATGATGATGTTGACGCTGCTGATGTCTGCGGCAAAAAGTACCTCGTCGCCTTCGATAATGACGGTTTGCGGCGTGGGGACGATGAGGCGGTTGTTGCGGTATATGGCGCAGATTTGGCAGTCCGCACCTTCGGGGAGATGTTGGTTGATGTCGGCGATTTCGCGGTTGACGAGCAGCCCGCCTTTACGCGCCTGTACGATGACCATGCGGACTTTGTCGCCGGCAAACCTCAATACCTGCAATGCGCTGGTGTAGCTGAGCAGCCCGACGAGCTGTTCGGTAACGAGCTGTTCGGGGCTGATGGTTTCGGTGATGTCGAAGACGGTAAGGCTGCCGTTTTCCGTATCGTCGTTTTCGGGGTAGGGGTATTCCAGATATTCGCTGGAACGCACGCGGGCGATGCGGCTGGGGATATTAAAGAGATCGGCGGCGATTTTGCAGGCGACGATGTTGGTTTCGTCGCTGCGGGTCAGGGCGAGCAGGAGGTCGGAGTCCGCTGCGCCCGCCTGTTCGAGGATGAACGGGGATGCGCCGTTGCCGAGTATGGTTTGGACGTCGAGTCGGCTGCCGATGTGTTGCAGGGCTTTTTCGTCGATGTCGATAACGGTAACGTCGTTGCTGGAAACGGAGGCGAGGTTTTGCGCGACGGTCGAGCCGACCTGTCCGCTGCCGAGGATGAGGATTTTCACGGTTTGGGCGGGTGGGTTGGTAAGGATGATGGAATTGTATAACAAAAGGTCGTCTGAAAACCTATTTTCAGACGACCTTTTGTTGATTTCAGGCAGGGTTTACCAGTAGCCCAGCACTTTCCACCAGATAATGCCGATGGTGCCGAAAATCAGGATTTCGACCACGCTCATAATGAAGCCGGCTTTCCACCATTCGGTCATACTGACATAGTTCGAGCCGTAGATGACGGGGGACGAACCTGAAGCGTAGTGGGTCAGCGACATCATGATGCCGGTGGCGGACGCCATAATCAGGGCGAACAGCATCGGCGGTGCGCCCAGGGCGAGGCCTGCGCCGTAGAACGCGCCGAACATGGCGGTAACGTGTGCCGTGCCGCTGGCGAATACGTAGTGGGCGTAGAGGTAGGCGAGTACCAGAAGGGCGCAACCGGCTTCCCAGCCCAAGCCGAGATGGGAGATGCCGCCCTGCATGGATTCGGACAGCCATGCAATCAGTCCCAATTTGTTGAGGAAGTTCGCCATCATGACCAAGGCGGCAAACCAGACGATGGTGTCCCACGCGCCTTTTTCTTTCAACGCGTCGTCCCAAGTCAGTACGCCGGTGAGCAGACACAGGCTCAGGCCGAGGAAGGTGGTGGCGGTGGCATCGACTTTCACACCGAACAGCATTTCGGGAACACCCGCCCACAGAAGCAGCAGAATCACGAAAATGCCGAGCATGATTTTTTCGTCGCGCTTCATCGCGCCCATTTCTTTCAGTTTTTCTTTGGCAAGGGCGGTCGCGTTAGGCGTTTGTTTGATTTCGGGCGGATACAGGAAATACAGCACCAGCGGCATCAGGAACATGGCGACCAGACCGGGGACGACCATGGC
This sequence comes from Neisseria sp. HMSC03D10, assembly GCF_001807625.1. Lineage (NCBI taxonomy): Bacteria > Pseudomonadati > Pseudomonadota > Betaproteobacteria > Neisseriales > Neisseriaceae > Neisseria > Neisseria sp. HMSC03D10. The sequence goes on along the minus strand of NZ_KV789489.1, from coordinate 7,632 downwards.
GGCGAACCATGTGCCCCAAGAGAGGTGGATTTGCGAATCGGTGGCTTTGGCGACCAATTCGACGACCAGTGGGTTGGGTGCGGTCGCAGTAACGAAGATGCAGCAGGTGATGATGTTGGCGTGGTAGTTGACCAGCGCGAGGTATTTACCGATTTTGCCTTCCGTGCCTTTTTCGGGGTCGGAATCGAAACTCAGGGCGATGGAGCGCATAATCGGATGCACGATGGCACCGCCGCGCGCGGTGTTGCTCGGCGTTACCGGACCGATGACCAAATCGGCCAAAGCCAGGCTGTAACCTACGCCCAGCGTGCGTTTGCCGAAAAGGGAAATCAGAAGGTAGCCGATACGCATCCCCAAGCCGGTTTTCAACAAACCGCGCGAGATGATGATGGCAATACCGATCATCCAGATTAACGAGTTGTTGAGGCTGCTCAGAGCGTCTTTGGTTGCGTCGGCGGCTTTTTCGTTGGTCACGCCGGTCAGCGCGACCAAGGTAATGCCCAAAATCGCCATTGCGCCGATGGGCATGGCTTTGCCGATGATGCCGGCGATGATGCCGACGAACAACGCCAAAAGGTGCCATGCGTCGGGCGATACACCCTGCGGCACGGGTATGACGAACCAGATAATCAGCGTCAGCGCGAGCGCAACCGCAGCAGGAATTGGCTTGAAGCCCATGTTGAGTCTCCTAGTTTGAGGTATCGGGGAAATCGGATTTCAGACGACGTGTGTCCGTTTGAGCGGGGAAAGGCCGTCTGAAACGTATTTGGCAGCAGTTGTTTTT
>NZ_KV789489.1:0-6828 GCF_001807625.1 Neisseria sp. HMSC03D10 | reverse complement strand
AGTTGTTTTTTATGTTTTTCTTTTGGTGGTTTGGGTCAAAGGTTATTGCGTTTTGCCCTCTCCCTAGCCCTCTCCCACGGGGAGAGGGGACAGATTGCAGAAAGTCCGATAATGGTCGGTTTCAGCACCATCATTCCCTCTCCGAGGAAGAGGGGCAGATTGCAGAAAATCCGATAATAGTCGGCTTCAGCACTATTATTCCCTCTCCGTGGAAGAGAGAACAGATTGCAGAAAATCCGATAATGGTCGGTTTCAGCACTATCATTCCCTCTCTCCGTGGGAGAAGGTTAGGGAGAGGGCAAAACCCTAGGATGCGCATATCTTTTTTCTGATGGCAAATCTTCCGGTAAGTTTTAGTCAGACGATGTGTATCCGTTTTAGTGGGGAGGGGGCGTCTGAAACGTATTTGGCAGCAGTTGTTTTTTATGTTTTTCTTTTGGTGGTTTAGGTAATGCGTGTTTGTGTTGCCATCTTTTCAGACGACGTTTTCTTAAGGTTATTGCGTTTTGCCCTCTCCCTAACCTTCTCCCACGGGGAGAGGGGACGGATTGCAGAAAATCTAATAATGGTCGGTTTCAGCACCATCATTCCCTCTCTGTGGAAGAGGGGCAGATTGTAGAAAATCTAATAATGGTCAGTTTCAGCACCATCATTCCCTCTTCGTGGAAGAGGGGCAGATTGCAGAAAATCTGATAATGGTCGGCTTCAGCACCATCATTCTCTCTCCCTGTGGGAGAGGGCTAGGGAGAGGGTAAAACCTCAGATTTAGCAGGTTCGGTTGCGAAACCCAACAATACTTAAACCCTAATTCATCATGTTGGTTCATACAGGTATTTTTCAGACGACCTCCCATAATAGAAAAGGTCGTCTGAAACCCCGTATCGGATTAATCCTGCTCCGCCGGCAGGCCGTACTCTTCGGGGAAGGTACGCAGCGAGCTTTGCAACACGGTAACCGCACCGTCAATCAGGCCGCAGCGGCCGCTTCGGGGCAGCAGTTGGCACAGGCTTTGCAGGGCACGGAGGTCGTCTGAAGTGCCGATGCCGGTATCCACACGGTTGAGCAGGCGTGAAAGTTGGAACGTGCCGCCTTTGCATGGCGGGCATTGTCCGCACGAGTTGGACGCAAAAAATTCCACATACTCGGCCACTTTGCGCACGACACTGGTGCCTTCGGAAATCACAATCATCGCGCCCGTACCGAGGCTGGATTTACGTTCGCGCACGGACACGAAGTCCAAAGGCACGTCCAAATCTTTCGCAGTCAGAAGCGTGTTTGACGGGCCGCCGGTAAAGACGGCTTTAAACGTGCGTCCTTCGAGCATACCGCCGCCGTGGTCGAAAATCAGCGATTGCAGGGTCGTACCCATCGGCAGTTCGTATAGGCCCGGATTCAATACGTCGCCGGAAAGCGAGTAGAGTTTCGTGCCTGCGGCATCGCCCAAACCCAGCGATTTGTACCATTCCGCGCCTTTGGCAAGGATTTGCGGGATGTTGGCGAAGGTTTCGGTGTTGTTGATAAGGGTCGGTTCGCCTTCTACGCCGCTTTCGGCGGGGAACGGCGGCTTGCGGCGCGGGAACGGGAAACCGCCTTCCAACCATGAAATCACGGCGGTTTCTTCGCCGCCGATGTAGCGGCCTGAAGTTTCGACCAATTTCAGGTCTAAAGGTTTGCCCAGATAGTTTTCGATGCGGATGAACAAATCGCTTTTTTTCCATTGCTCGATGGCGGGCACGATGGAAGCGATGGATTCGGTCTGGTGCGGGTTGACATACATAATCGCTTTGTTGGCGCGGCAGGCGACGGCGGCAATCAGTACGCCCTCGATAACTTGGTGCGGCGTTTTCGCCAGCAATACGCGGTCTTTGAACGTACCCGGTTCGTCTTCGTTGGCGTTACAGACGACGTATTTGTCGCCATGTTTGCTTTGGGCGGCAACGGCCGCCTCCCATTTGCGCCAGGTCGGGAAACCTGCGCCGCCCATGCCGCAGAGGTTGGCGTCTTGCAGCTTGGAAACGATGCTTTGAGGATCGGCAAGCGCCGCCAGCAGACCTTCGCCGCCGCCGACTTTGCGCCACGCGGCCAAATCCGCGCCGACTTGGCGGGACGGGTGCAGTAAGTTTTGATTGGCTTGATTCATGATTGTTGCTCCTGCAAACCGGCGTGTTCGCGCAAATCGAATTTGCCGTAGTCGGGATATAAAACGGGGGCTTTGATGTTGCTGGTCAGTCCGGCGCGGGTCATTTCGCGTTGCAGATCGTGGACGTGTCCGACACCGCCGCGCACTTTCTTCAGCGGCAGGCCGCAACCGGCGGCGGCTTTACCCGCGCGGCGGCCGAAGCTGATGATGTCCAAAAGCGCGTTGCCCATCAGGCGGTTGCGTCCGTGGATGCCACCGGTTACTTCGCCGGCACAATAGAGACCTTCGACACAGGTTGCGCCGTCGCCGTTGATTTCAACACCACCGTTTTGGTAGTGCAGGGTCGGATGAATCATCACAGGTTCGACAGCGGGGTCGATGCCGCATTTGTGGGCGACGTGGCCTAGTGTTACCAAACGGTTCAATACGTCGGGATCGTTTTCAATCAGGCGTGGGGTGTCGAGGAACACGCCGACCTGTCCGTCGCGCACCACGCCGCGGCCTTCGCGGCACTCGCGCAAGATGGCGGCGGCAACGACGTCGCGCGGCTGCAATTCGTCAATGAAACGCTCGCCCAAACCGTTGACCAGTTTGGTGCCTGCGGAACGGACGGCTTCGGAAATCAGCGCGCCCGCCAAGTGCGGCGGATGGGCGACGCCGGTCGGATGGTATTGGAAGGAATCGATGTCGCGCAGTTTCGCGCCGATGCGGTACGCCATCACCAGACCGTCGGCGGTTGCGCCGTAGTGGTTGGAAGTGGCGAAACCCTGCAAATGCAGCCGTCCGCTGCCGCCGGTCGCCAAGACCACGGCTTTGGCGTGAACCAATACCAAGGAGCGTTTTTCCAAATCGTACAAAATCGCGCCGACGCAGCGGCCGTGTTCGTCTGACAATAATTCGATGGCGGGGTGGCGGTTGAGCTGGGTAATGTTTTCGTCGAGTTCGACCGCCTCGCGCAGTACGCGCATCATTTCGAGGCCGGTAAAGTCGCGGTAGCTCAAGATGCGCGGCACGGTCGTACCGCCTGCACGTTTGCGGCTCAACATGCCGTTGCTGTCCGCGCCTTTGGTAAGGTCGAAAGTCATGCCCAAACCAATCAGCCAGCGGATGGCGGACGGCGCGTCGGTAACCATTTGCGCCACCAATTCTTTTTTGCCTGCGTTGTGGCCGCCTTTGATGGTGTCGTCAAAGTGTTGCTGCAAGCTGTCTTCCGCGCCGACCGCTGCCTGAATGCCGCCTTCGGCCATCACGGTATTGCTGTCGCCGATACGCAGCTTGTTTGCCATAATCACGCGCGCGCCTGCTTCGGTCGCAGACAATGCTGCCGCCGCGCCCGCACCACCGCCGCCGATAACCAGCACGTCGGTGTTCAAGTGTTCCGCGCCCGACAAATCATAGTCGTCAATCAGCGGATGACTGATCAGCAGTTTCGCCAAATCAGGATGGCAGTAATCGCCCGTATTCGGTCCGATGGGCAGTTTGACGCGCGCATTGGCCTGATAGTCGGGGTGGAACTGACTCAACAATTCGTTTTTTTCCGGCAGGTCGCCGCGCAGTTCCAATGAGGAAGTGCGCAGGTTGGCAAGGGCGGTTTCGTAGTCTATGCCTTGGATTTCGTTCGCCATCACATTGCCTCCTCTTCAAATTCGACTTTCATTTTGCCACTGTCGATTTCGCGCAGGCGGCGCATCAAATCCACCGGACGCAGCGTGCGCGCCGCTTTCATGCGGCGGGCGAACAGGCCTAAGTGGTTCGGACGGATGTGTTCGGGACAGGAAAGGGTGCAGAGGTTGCACATCACGCATTGGTCGAAGGTCAGCGCAGCCGCGCCGAAATCGCCAGATACCACCTGCGCCACGCCGTTTTCCACTTCCAACCCTTTGGGGCAGGCGCGGTTGCAGCCGCCGCAATGACGGCAGTGTTGCGCTTCGGGGAAGGCTTTGGCGGTGTCATCCAGCCAGTTCCAGCCGTCGCCGACCTCGCTCACGTCGTAATATTGGATATGCTCGGGAATGAAGTAGTCCAAGAAGCTGACCTGCATCCCTTCTTCGACTTTGGTTTCACACGCCAACGCAGTCGTTACCTCGCGCTCGCCTTCCTTGCGTATCATGCAGCGGCAGGAACCGCACACGCCTTGCCCCATGCAGCCGACGTTGGCGGTAATCGCGCTGCCGGAACGGGCATAGGCCTGAATGATTGACGAGTCGGCGGAGGCTTTGACCTCGTGGCCGTCTATGGTCAGGGTTAACAAGTTTTCACTCATGGTAGTGTCCTGTGGAATGAGATAGGGGAAATCGGATGTGTGTATTTTTATTACAAATTTTTTAGAGTTGCGTATATTTTTCAGGAAACATCTTATAAATCAATGTCTGACTGTCTTTTGTTAGTGTATCAGAATTTAGATTTTTTGATGATGGCGGAGTCTTAAAGGCAGGGTAGGAGCGGATTGTGAACAAAAAACAGCGGTTTTCAGACGACCTTTGTGTCATCCTGTTATTTTGTAAGATAAAATAAACTTACGATAAAGGAATAACTGCTAAAAACCGTTTTGAAATACGAGTAAATATCATTATTAAGTGTTTGATATAAAGGTATATATCTATGTATTTATTGAATAAATTTGTTAAGTGTAAGTAAATGCAAATAGTGTTATAAAATTTCAGAAAAGTAGCTAAGTTTGACTTCCATCAAAAATCATCATAGGTAGAATGACACGGCTTTTACATTTGTGTATGGTTGAAAAAAGAAAGACAGGTCGTCTGAAAAGTAATTTTTTCTTCTTAAATTCATGTTATTAGTAAGGTTCATTGCGGCGGTGAATCCAGTCTTTTCAGACGATCCTTTGGAATTTGAGTAGACAGATTAATTGTAGTTTTATTTCTTCCGGTAAATATTGCCGACAATATCCGTTATCATCATCCGAGTGGAATGATAGGTTATTAAGTTTTATGAAAATCAATGGATTATAAAAATCATATTGTCGCCTCATATCGATTGACAGCACTATTACACCGATTAAGGTCGTCTGAAAAACGACATCTATAAAAAGTGAACAAACCCTCCCTACCATGAGAAAAGGAACACAATCATGACCGTCATCAAGCAAGAAGACTTTATCCAAAGTATCTGCGATGCCTTCCAATTCATCAGCTATTACCATCCGAAAGACTACATCGACGCACTCTATAAGGCGTGGCAGAAGGAAGAAAATCCCGCCGCCAAAGACGCGATGACGCAGATTTTGGTCAACAGCCGCATGTGTGCGGAAAACAACCGACCCATCTGTCAAGATACCGGTATCGCAACCGTTTTCCTCAAAGTCGGCATGAACGTCCAATGGGATGCGGACATGAGCGTGGAAGAGATGGTTAACGAAGGCGTACGCCGCGCCTACACTTGGGAAGGCAACACCCTGCGCGCTTCCGTCCTCGCCGACCCTGCCGGCAAACGCCAAAACACCAAAGACAACACCCCCGCCGTCATCCACATGAGCATCGTGCCGGGTGATAAAGTCGAAGTAACCTGCGCGGCAAAAGGCGGCGGCTCGGAAAACAAATCCAAACTCGCCATGCTCAATCCGTCCGACAACATCGTCGATTGGGTATTGAAAACCATCCCGACCATGGGCGCGGGCTGGTGTCCTCCCGGCATCTTGGGCATCGGTATCGGCGGCACGCCCGAAAAAGCCGTACTGATGGCGAAAGAATCCCTGATGAGCCACATCGATATTCAAGAATTACAGGAAAAAGCCGCTTCCGGCGCAGAATTGTCCACCACCGAAGCCCTGCGCCTCGAGCTCTTTGAAAAAGTCAACGCGCTGGGCATCGGCGCACAAGGTTTGGGCGGACTGACCACCGTGTTGGACGTCAAAATCCTCGATTACCCGACCCATGCCGCTTCCAAACCGATTGCCATGATTCCCAACTGCGCCGCCACCCGCCACGTCGAGTTCGAATTGGACGGCTCAGGCCCGGTCGAACTGACTCCGCCGCGCGTCGAAGACTGGCCCGATTTGACTTACAGCCCCGACAACGGCAAACGCATCGATGTCGATAAGCTGACCAAAGAAGAAGTTGCCAGCTGGAAAACAGGCGACGTATTGCTGTTGAACGGCAAAATCCTCACCGGCCGCGATGCCGCGCACAAACGCCTCGTCGATATGCTCGACAAAGGCGAAGAGTTGCCCGTCGATTTCACCAACCGCCTGATTTACTACGTCGGCCCCGTCGATCCGGTCGGCGACGAAGTCGTCGGTCCCGCAGGTCCGACCACCGCCACCCGCATGGACAAATTCACCCGCCAAATGCTCGAACAAACCGGCCTCTTGGGCATGATCGGCAAGTCCGAGCGCGGCGCAGCCACCTGCGAAGCCATTGCCGACAACAAAGCCGTGTACCTCATGGCAGTCGGCGGCGCGGCATACCTCGTGGCAAAAGCCATCAAATCCTCCAAAGTCTTGGCGTTCCCCGAATTGGGCATGGAAGCAGTTTACGAGTTTGAAGTCAAAGACATGCCCGTAACCGTCGCCGTGGACAGCAAAGGCGAATCCATCCACGCCACCGCCCCGCGCAAATGGCAGGCAAAAATCGGCATCATCCCCGTCGAGTCCTAATGCCTTGATGTTGGATTGAAAAGGTCGTCTGAAAACTCGGAATACGGTTTGAACTGCACCCCAAAAGTTGGACATC
>NZ_KV789488.1:0-4289 GCF_001807625.1 Neisseria sp. HMSC03D10 | reverse complement strand
TTTGGGGTGCAGTTCATTTTTCAGACGACCTTTCTTCCTGTACATCCTTCCTTACCTGCACTCATACCCAAAAATCGCGCGGCGGGTCGAGGACGGGTTTGACGATGCCGGTACGGACGGCAAAATCGCCGAAGCCTTCGTCGTCGAGGCGGTTTTGCGCCCAGTTGCCGACCCAGCCGTCGACGATTTCGAGGATTTCGGGTTCGGTAATGTTTTCTTTAAAGAGACGCGGGATGCGTGTGCCTTCGCGGTTGCCGCCTGCGTAGAGGTTGTAGCGGCCGACGGCTTTGCCGACCAAGCCGATTTCGGCGAGCATGGCGCGGCCGCAGCCATTGGGGCAGCCGGTGACGCGCAGGACGATGTATTCGTCTTCCAAGCCGTATTTGGCGAACATTTCGTCGATTTTGTCGGAGAACGACGGCAGGAAGCGTTCGGCTTCCGCCATTGCCAGCGGACAGGTCGGCAGGGCGACGCACGCCATGGAGTTTTCGCGCTGGATGGTGATGGATTTGCTGATTAAGCCGTGTTCTTTGGCAATTTTGTCTATGGTGTCTTTCAGCTCGGGCGGAACGTTGGCGACGACGAGGTTTTGGTTGGCGGTCAGACGGAAGTCGCCGGGGTGGATTTTGGCGATTTCGCGCACGCCGGTTTTCAACGGTCTGCCGGGGTAGTCGAGCAGACGGCCGTTTTCGATGAACAGGGTCAGATGCCAGTTGCCTTCGAGTCCTTTAACCCAGCCAATGTGGTCGCCGCGATGGGTGAAAGCGTAGGGGCGGATGGGTTCGAACTTGATGCCCATGCGCCGTTCAACTTCTTCTTTGAACACTTCGACGCCGACGCGCTGGAGGGTATAGCGGGTACGGGCGGCTTTGCGGTCGCTGCGGTTGCCCCAGTCGCGCTGGGTGCTGACGACGGCTTCGGCAGCGTTGAGGGTATATTCGAGGGGGACGAAGCCGAATTCGTAAGAGGTGTTGGGGTAGGTTTTGGTGTTGCCGTGTTCGCTGGACAGTCCGCCGCCGACAAGGACGTTGAAGCCGACAAGTTTGCCGTTTTCTTCGATGGCGACAAAGCCTAAATCGTTGGAATGGATGTCCACATCGTTGTCGGGTGGGATGACGACGGCGGTTTTGAATTTGCGCGGCAGATAGGTTTTGCCCAAAATCGGTTCGACGTCGTCGGCGATTTCTTTGTTGCGCGGCTCGGTCGGTTCGGTGGTGAACACTTTTTCACCGTCCAGCCAGACATCGGCGTAAGCCATAGTGCGCGGCAGAAGGTGCATACTGATGCGTTTTGCCCATTCGTAGGCTTCTTGGTGCAGCGGGCTTTGGACGGGATTGCTGGTGCAGAGTACGTTGCGGTTGACGTCGCTGGCGGTGGCGATGGAATCGAGGCCGAGTTTGTGCAGGGACTGGTGCGCCAGTTTCAAATCGGTTTTTAAAATGCCGTGGTATTGGAAGGTTTGGCGGTTGGTCAGGCGGATGGAGCCGTAAATGGTGTGGTCGCCGGCAAATTCGTCTATGCCCAGCCACTGCGCCGGCGTGATGATGCCGCCGGGCAGGCGGCAGCGCAACATCATGTTTTTTAAGGGTTCAAGTTTTTGGTCGGTACGCTCGGCGCGGATGTCGCGGTTATCCTGCTCGTACATGCCGTGGAAACGGATGAGCTGGAAATTGTCGGCGGTAAAGCCGCCGGTAAAGTCGTCGGTCAAATCGTCTTTGATGGTACCGTGCAGATAGTCGCTGCGGTCTTTCAGGGCTTCGTTGCCGGAAAGCGGGGTGTCGGGCAGCTTGGCGCGCGGGTCGGCGGTGGTAGTCATAGGGTGCTCCTTATTCTCAGTTTGGAGCTACTTTAATCAGGTCGTCTGAAAATGGGAAAGAATGGTTTGTTCGATTTAAAGATGATTTCGTTATATCCAAAAGATTACCTGTAATGTAGGGGCACACTGCACCAAATAGAAAAAAGGTCGTCTGAAAATATTTTCAGACGACCTTTAACAGGATATTTGGGATTTAGCGCACGCTGCAAGAAGTTTCTACACGGTTGCCGTACGGATCGGTAAAGCTGAAGGATGCTTCGCCGTTTTTCTCATGCCATTCCGCACCTTCGCCGAACAGGCCGCGGTTGGAAGTGTAGCGCGAGCCGGAACCGGAAACATCGGATGACAATACAGCGCGCTTGTCGTCAAGGCGCAATTCCAACTGATCGTTATTCAAGTTGCGGACATCAACAGACAATCCGTTCTCACAAGAGAAAGTGCGCAAACGGCGGGACTCTGATGTGCGACGGTTTTCTTCATAACGACGCTCTTCACGGCGCATCTCGTTACGATCGTAATTATCATCACGATTGTCGTAACGGTGTTCATGGCGATGCTCGTGACGGGAACCACGTTCGAAATCATAATCCATGTCGGGTGCGACACAGGCACCAAGGGATAATGCGGCGGCAACAGCCAGTAATACTTTTGATTTCATAAATATCTCCTAAATAGGAATTTGTCTGCTAAATGCGCTGCCATGTTATAAACATCTCCACCTCCAAACAAGCGGGATTACGCTAATTTACCCGATATTCCTAAAACCGGTTGTTTGCAGGCAAAAAAAGATATTTTTAATGATATTAACCAACATGAGTTTACATGATTACCAAAAAAATCCGCACCATTTTCAGGTGCGGACAGTCGATCCAACCGGTATTTAACGCTGACGTGCCTTAAAGCGCGGGTTACTCTTACAAATAACGTAAACCTTACCCTTCCTGCGGACGATTTGACAGTCGCGGTGGCGTTTTTTCGCTGTTTTCAGTGAAGATAAAACTTGCATTATTTGTCCTTTCTAAATGAAGACATCATCGATTGGAAACGCTGATTGAACTTGCTCGCACGCCCTTCAGTGTTAACGTTTCGCTGTCTGCCGGTGTACACAGGATGAGATGCAGACGACGTATCCAGCGCGAAAAGCGGGTATTCTTTTCCATCTTTCCAAACCATCGTCTTACCATGCGTCTCCGCACAAGAGCGGATAAGCCAGCCTTCATTTGCACCGCTGTCGAAAAATAAAACAGTACGGTAATTATCAGGATGAATATTCGGTTTCATCAATCAATACTCCATAATTAATATGTTATAATATAACATTATACACTATTTTAAAAATATCGCAAGTTCCCTCCAAATACCTTTTCATAAAAAAGAAATACGGATAAGGCATTAAACCTTACCCGTACTTCTTTTTCATGTATTTTAACGGTTATTCAACAACATAACCTTCTTTATCCCAATGCGTTTTCTTCACCAGCTGATCGTTGGAATAAACCGATTCTGACTTTTTGGCCCCATCTTCGTACCATTCCAAAACAATACCATTACGACGACCATTAGAAATGCTGATTTCCGATAAAATACGACCATTTTCGTCCCAACTCAAAATCTCAGTCGGTTTATCGTTGACCATATTCATTTCCATCTTCGGACTGCCGTCCGGATACCATTGCTTCCAATAACCGTTGGCTTTGTCGTGTTTGAACTGGATCTCGCTTTCCTTCACCCCATTACGGTAATATCGCGAACCGGTTCCTTCGCTCAAACCGTTTTGATAAGGCATCACAGCAGATTTCTTACCGTTCGGATACCAGTTTGTCCATTCACCGTTCGGCTTGCTGTTTTTATAAGTCCCTACCATTTTTTTCTGTCCGTTGAAATGCCAAAGCGTCAACGTCCCATTATCTAACACGGGAACAAACACTTTAATTTGCTCTGCAGGAACTTCATACGGATCAGAATATTTCTTCATGGACGGGTAATAAAAATCCTGCGCCTTGGCAATACCTGATTGAACCGTATATTGTCGGACATATGCAACCGATGACATCGTTGCTGTAATTTTGCCATGTTGATTAAAATAAACAGAATGGGATTGCGCCCATGTTTGAGAAAATACCCCTAAAAGCAGTACGGCAGCCAAACTTTTTTGCCAATATTGAATCATTGTCAGATTATCCAGAAACTGGAGCCAATAATATCGCTCCTTAGATTAAATGTGCAGATTGAAGTATGCCGACAACACATCATTGTGTTTGTATCATTATAACTTTCATAGCATGGATTGTTAAACACAATATCCGTGCAGGCTATTGATATAAAAGACAATAACTTCGAAAAATGGTTCAATTCAATACAAGCAGCATCAATACATCATTTAAAAACAGGTACCTATCATATTTATTAAGGATGCTTATAAACTAGGTAAATATTTTCTAATATAGTGGATTAACTTTAAACCAGTACGACG
>NZ_KV789487.1:0-9666 GCF_001807625.1 Neisseria sp. HMSC03D10 | reverse complement strand
CCCGACGGGGTGAAAAATACAGTTGCTACTGACTCCTGAATCGGACGATAAGCCGGGTCGTTTCTTCATGGGCAAGGCACACGCTGCTTATACGGGCAAACCGCCTGCGCCGGCTTTGAAAAAAGTCGTCTGAAAACGGCAGATGCCTTGTCCACAAAAATCGTGCCTATATCCGGATACTGCCTTTATGTTTACAATCATAATGTTATAAAGTATCATCCTTACTTTTGTTTCATTTTGAACACATCGTCTTTAATTTTCGATATTGTTATGAATTCCATTTTACTCACCGGATTGTTCCAACGCCTGCTGATTGCGCTTTTCGCTTTGGCGGCGGTTTGGGGCGTGTATTTTTGGGCGGTTGCATGAGTATCGTTGTTGAAAATCTGACGGTCAGCTACCGGACACGGCCTGCCGTACACCATGTCGGCATCGAATTTGCCGAGCATTCGATGTGGGCGGTCTGCGGGCCGAACGGGGCGGGCAAATCAACTTTTTTAAAAGCGGTCATGGGTTTGCAGCAAGTCGATACGGGACGCGTCCTCCTGCAAAACCTGCAACGCAAAGACATCGCCTATCTGCCGCAGCAGTCGGACATCGACCGCGGCCAGCCGATGACGGTTTTCGAACTGGCGGCGATGGGTTTGTGGTACGAAATCGGCTTTTTCGGACGGGTTGACGCGGCGCAGCGTACCCGCGTTTTGGATGCGCTTGCGCGCGTCGGTATGCGGGATTTTGCCGACAGGCAGATCGCGCATTTGTCCAACGGCCAGTTTCAGCGCGTTTTATTTGCGCGTATGCTGGCGCAGGGGGCAAAATTCCTGCTTTTGGACGAACCTTTCAACGCCGTCGATGCGCGCACGACTTACGCGCTTTTGGACGTATTGCGCCAATGCAATGAGGAAGGGCAGGCAATTATCGCGGTGTTGCACGATTATGCGCAGGTACGCGATTATTTTTCGGACACGCTGTTGCTGGCCCGGGAAAAGGTTGTGGCGGGCAGAACGCCGTCCGTCCTGACCGATGAAAACCTTGCCCGCGCGAATATGCTGATGCAGCGGCAGGAGTCGGAGGACTGGTGCGACGTATAGCTTGCGCTGCCCCCCTTGTAAGGCAGTACGTCGTCTGAAAGACGCGGCGAAGGATTTTCAGACGACGTTTCCCATTTTCAGAAGTTTTCCCTTATTTACCGGATACCATGAATTTATACGATTTGCTGATTTCCCCTTTTGCGGAATTCGACTTTATGCGCTATGCGCTTGCGTCGGTATTCTGTCTGGCTTTGAGTGCCGCTCCGGTCGGCGTGTTCCTGGTCATGCGGCGCATGAGCCTGGTAGGCGATGCTTTGAGCCATGCCGTCCTGCCCGGTGCGGCAATCGGTTATATGTTTGCCGGGCTGAGCCTGCCGGCAATGAGCGTCGGCGGGTTTGCGGCAGGCTTGCTGATGGCGCTGTTGGCGGGTTTGGCGAGCCGTTTTACATCGTTGAAGGAAGATGCCAACTTTGCCGCCTTTTATCTGAGCAGTCTGGCAATCGGCGTGGTTTTGGTCAGTAAAAACGGCAGCAGCGTCGATTTGCTGCATCTCTTGTTCGGGTCGGTCTTATCGGTGGACATTCCCGCGCTGCAACTGATTGCCGCCTCGGCAAGCGTCACGGTAACGGCATTGGCGATTATTTACCGCCCGCTGGTTTTGGAAAGCATTGACCCGCTGTTTCTGAAGGCGGTCGGCGGGAAGGGCGGCTTTTGGCACGTCGTTTTCCTGATTTTGGTGGTGATGAACCTTGTTGCAGGCTTTCAGGCACTCGGTACGCTGATGTCGGTCGGTCTGATGATGCTGCCGTCGATTACCGCGCGGCTCTGGGCGAAAAGCATGGGCGCGTTGATGGCTTTGTCCGTCTTTATCGCACTGATCTGCGGTTTTGCCGGACTGCTGTTTTCCTATCACGTCGAAATTCCGTCCGGACCTGCGATTATCTTGTGCTGTGGCGTGCTGTATGCCGTATCGCTGGTGTTCGGGCGCGAAGGCGGTATATTGGGCAAATGGTTCAAGCGTCGCAAGCACAAGGCCTTGTGAAGGGCAGTTAGTTGTGCAAGCTGAAAATCAAAAAGGTCGTCTGAAAAGCTGCTTGGGCTTTCAGACGACCTTTTTATCGGGTTTACCGCTCGGATTTTCGAATCCGATTTATTGTTATTCAAACAGAAACGCTTCAATCGGCGTCATTTCCGCATAGGTGGAGATTCACTTTTAATTTTGACAACCGTTTTTCAAATACCTATTTCTCAAGATTTTCGACGGATTCCTGCCGATGCGGGAATCTCGGCGGATGGCGGGCAGAGTGTTTTTCCAACCCTTTATCCCTGCTGCTTCAAAACTGTTTCTCCACGCTGACGAATGTCTGCATACTTTTGCGGGAATAGAAGCCGCTCATATTGCTGTCGATTTTGAGATAACGGAAATTCAAATGCGGCACTAAGCCTTTCCATGAAATTTTATTGTGCCAAACAGAGGCATTTGCCTGATATTCATGGTCTTTTCGGGTCAGACGGTACACCAGGCTTCCCGGCGCATCAAAGGTACGGCGGGCGTAGCGCAGGTTGGTGCGGATGCCGAATCCATTCTCAAACGCTTTCGCCGCGCCGAAGCGTATGCCCTTGCGTACGGATGCCTGCTCCGCTTCTTTGGTCATGTCGTGCGACCAGTCTGCGCCGCCGTAGAGCAGCCAGTTTTTCGGTGCAGAGTATGCCAGCGTTGCTCCCACTAGCGGCATATGGCTGTTGTAACGCGCTGCCGAACCGCTGTTCCGATAGTATTTTTTGATATAGCCTGCATTGAGCGAGAGCCGCCATTTTTCGTTCAGACGACGTGAAAAATCGGTATGGATACCGGTTTCGCGATTATAGCGTTTGCCGCCCAGCCAGTTTTGCTCGGCAAACGGTACAACCCCGAAAGATTGCACCGCCGAACGGTTTTTATAGCCTGCCGCCAAGCGCAGGCTTTGCTCGTTAAAATCCTGATTGTCCCAATAATGCACGCCGTCGCCGCTGAGACTACCGTAAACAAAATGATGTCCGCCCACATTGATTTCGCGTGATATGCCTGCACCGTAGCGGATACCGTGCGCCTTTTGCGGCAGGCTGTCAGCGGTTTTATTCCAGCGTCTGCCGTTCCATTCTATAACGCGCTCGGACGAGGCATTGTTCACATTATCAGTCTGCTCGTATTGCAGCGAAACATCGGGCTGCCAGCTTTGCGCCGATTCAATGGAAGCAAGATAGCGGTCGGCAAGTTGCTGCATGGGCGGCTGCAAATCCGGTTTTGCCCGTTTCAATTCAGCTTTTGCCTCATGGTACTGTTTGTTTTCAAACATCATGACGCCCAAATCGAAACGCGGATACGCCAAATCGGGATGTTTCGCCAAAATGCCGCGATAGAGCGATACAGCCTCACTATGCCGCAACTGACTGCGCCGCAAGGCGCCTAAAGCATAATCGTATAAAACGGCATCCCGGTCGGGCGCGGCTTTATATTGCGCCAACAAACCTTCCAGTGTCTTCCAGTCCCGTCCGATTAATGCGCGGTTGATCTGTGCTTCCAATGAGGAATCGGCAGAAAGGTCGTCTGAAAGCCTCTGTTCTGTGGGTTTGTCGTCGGTAAAATCTTTTGAAGGTGTTTCGCTGTTAGGCTGCTTGTCAAAAAATACAGGCGCAGGTACACGGACAACGGGTGTATCGGCAAGGGCGACCGTTGGGAAAGAGAGCATCAGTAAGACGAGATGATTTTTATTCATTTTATTCAGTGGGATATGGATGGCAGGAGTATCCTGTCATTATACGGATAACGCGGTGAAAATGGTCGAAAAGGTCGTCTGAAACATTTTCAGACGACCTTTTGCCTTTATCCGTCAAACCGCGGCTGCTTCAGGTTTGGCTTTGTTTTTCTTGAATTTCAACACGGCTTCTTCTTTTGCCGCATCCCAGTCTATCCGAACGAAGCCGCCGTCGGCGAGTTTGCCGAACAGGAGTTCGTCGGCGAGCGGTTTGCGGATTTTTTCCTGAATCAGGCGGTGCATCGGGCGTGCGCCCATTTGCGGGTCGAAACCTTTTTCCGCCAGATATTTGCGCAATGCCGGCGTGAATTCAGCCTCGACTTTTTTGTCGAGGAGCTGGTGCTCGAGCTGGAGCAGGAATTTGTCCACGACTTTGGCGATGACGGGTTCGGACAAGGACGCAAACGGGATAATCGTGTCCAAGCGGTTGCGGAACTCGGGCGTGAAGAGCTTGTTGATTGCCTGCATTTCGTCGCCGCGTTCGCGCTTGGCGGTAAAGCCGAGGCTGGGGCGGCTGAGGCTTTCCGCGCCTGCGTTGGTGGTCATAATCAGGATGACGTTGCGGAAGTCGGCACTCTTGCCGTTGTTGTCAGTCAATTTGCCTGCGTCCATGACTTGCAGGAGGACGTTGAAAATGTCGGGATGGGCTTTTTCGATTTCGTCCAAGAGTAACACGCAGTGCGGATGTTTGTTGGCGGCTTCGGTCAAAAGGCCGCCCTGGTCGAAGCCGACGTAGCCCGGCGGCGCACCGATAAGGCGCGATACGGCGTGGGGCTCCATGTATTCGGACATGTCGAAGCGTTGCAGCGGTACGCCCATCGAGTAGGCAAGCTGTTTGGCGACTTCGGTTTTGCCGACGCCGGTCGGGCCGGAGAAGAGGAAGCTGCCTATGGGTTTGTCGGGCAGGGCGAGACCGGAGCGCGACATTTTGACGGCGGCAACCAGCGCGTCGATGGCGTTTTCCTGACCGTAAACCATGTTTTTCAAATCGCGGCCGAGGAATTGCAGCACTTGTTTGTCGTCGTGTGACACGGTTTTTTCGGGAATCCGTGCGACTTTGGCGATGACGGTTTCGATTTGCGCTTTGCCGATGACTTTTTTCTGTTTGGATTTGGGCAAAATCCTTTGCGCCGCGCCTGCTTCATCCATCACGTCGATGGCTTTGTCGGGCAGGAAACGCTCGTTGATGTAGCGGGCGGAGAGTTCGGCGGCGGCTTCGAGTGCGCCTTGCGTGTAGCGTACTTGGTGGAAGCCTTCGAACATTGGTTTCAAGCCGCGCAGGATTTGCACGGTTTCGGCGACGGTGGGTTCGACCACGTCGATTTTTTGGAAGCGGCGGCTTAAGGCGTGGTCTTTGTCGAAAATGGTGCGGTATTCGTCGTAGGTGGTCGCGCCGATGCAGCGCAGCGAGCCTTTCGCCAGCGCGGGTTTGAGCAGGTTGGACGCGTCCATCGTGCCGCCGCTGGTGCTGCCCGCGCCGATGATGGTGTGGATTTCGTCGATGAACAAAATGGCGTGCGGGATTTTTTCGAGCTGTTTCAAGACGGATTTGACCCGCGCTTCAAAATCGCCGCGGTATTTCGTGCCCGCCAAAAGCGAACCCATATCCAGCGCGTACACTTCGGCATCTTTGAGTGCGTCGGGAATGTCGCCGTTGACGATTTGATGCGCCAAGCCTTCCGCCAGCGCGGTTTTGCCCACGCCTGCTTCGCCGACCAAAAGCGGATTGTTTTTGCGGCGGCGGCATAGGATTTGCACCAGCCGTTCCATTTCGTGTTTTCTGCCGATTAAGGGGTCGATGCGGCCGGCTTTGACTTCGGCGTTGAGGTTTACAGTGTAGTCCGACAACGAGCCGCTTTTCAATTCGACGGGGTCGTCTGAATCATTGTCGGGGTCGTCTGAAAAGCCTTTGTGTTCGTCGTCTTCGGTTGCGCCGTGGGCAATGCAGCGCAAAACTTCAAAACGCGTAACCGATTGCAGCTTGAGGAAATAGACAGCGTGGCTGTCGGTTTCGCTCATCAGCGCCACCAAAACGTCCAACGGCTCGACCAAGCCTTTGCCTGCGGATTGGGTATGCACCATCGCCCGCTGGATGACGCGTTGGAAGCCGAGCGTGGGCTGGGTTTCGACCGTATCTAAAAGGTGGTCGGGAATCTGCGGGGTATTTTCGGCAACGCTGGCGGCGAGCTGTTCGGACAACACTTTCAAATCTGCGCCGCAGAGCTTGAGGACGTTGGGGACGGAGGCGTCTTCTTCGATTAACACCAAAAGCAGATGCTCGAGGCTGATAAATTCATAATGAGCCTTACGCGCCTCGCGGTAAAGCTGCTGCAAAATCTGTTCCAATTCGGGTGAAAGCATATTAAATCTCCTCGACAATACATTGCAGCGGATGCCCTTCGGCTTTTGCCCGTTGCATGACCTGCTGCTGCTTGGTTTGGGCGATGTCCCGTGTGTAAGTGCCGCACAAGCCTTTGCCTTCGTGATGAACCAACAGCATCACCGCCACCGCCTGCTCCTGTCCGAGCATGAAGATTTCGGTCAGGATTTCGACGACAAATTCCATCGTGGTGTAATCGTCGTTCAGCAAAAATACGCCGTAACGTTTCGGCGGGGCGGTTTTTTGGTCGCTTAAAAGTGTATCGGATTCGTGATGTGTGTTTGGGTTGTTCATAAATATTTGGCTTTGTGGAAGAGGATTTGTTTTCAGACGACCTTGTGAAAGGTTTGATATCAAATGAATCTATAAATAAAGTGATTATAAGGTTTATTTCGATTTCTGTTGTATTTTGGTCGGTTTCCGCCATTTTCGCACTTTTTCCCTTGTATGGCTTGACGTTTTGGCTTAACAAATGTAAAAAGACGGTTAAGCAGAAGCCGGCACTCGACCAAGTATATAAAGCTAGGGAGAAACGCTGAACGTTTAAGTTTGCTGTATGCCTTATTTTGCTGATTTTGTTAATTTTTAAGTATAGGAAGTTTCTAATGGCAACCGGTATCGTAAAATGGTTTAACGACGCTAAAGGTTTTGGTTTCATCACTCCTGACGAAGGCGGCGAAGATCTGTTCGCTCACTTCTCAGCGATCAACATGGAAGGTTTCAAAACCCTGAAAGAAGGCCAACGCGTGTCTTTCGACGTAACCACCGGCCCTAAAGGCAAACAAGCTGCTAACATTCAGGCTGCTTAATTAAACGTGCGGCTTATGCCGTAGAATAATGGCGGGATTGATTCCCCGCCATTTTTTATTGTCTATGAGAAACGGAATCCATATGGCAGAAGACAAACAAAATGCCGCCTACGAAAACGCCCTGCGGCAGTTGGACGAACTCATCGCGCATCTGCGTAGCAGCGGGGAAGTCAGCTGCACGGTGGCGGAACAAGAAGACCTGATGCTGATACGGCTTGCCGATTTGAAAATCGATTTGAGGCCGAATGATGAAAAGGCGATAGCGGATATTGACCGGTTTTACCGCCGCCATTTGGGGGGCAAGTAAAAACAGTTTCAGGTTTTAAGAAATTGAAAATGCAAAAAATAAACGGCACACCTTGGCGTGCCGTTTATTTTTGAGATTAAGGTTTGAGGTTGCTTGCCAGCAGCCATTCTTGAGCCTTTGTAGCATCATCAAAATATTTGGGGTGTTGGTTGGTCAAGAGGCTGGAGAGGCGTGCGCCGAGTTTGATCCAGATGTCATCTGTAATGACGGCAACCCGACCGAAGTCGTTTTCGTGTTGATTGAGGAATTTTATTTGTTCCACCGCCATATCGATGGTGAAGTCTTTCAGCATGGACAAATCCAAGAGTATGTCGGGCAGGTGGATTTTTTGTTTGCTTTCCAACAGGGCGGATTCGAGTTGGCGGAAGTCGTCCAGCGTAAACTCGTTGTACAACGCTACATTCAAACCATAAGACTGCTCTCGGATGGAAATCATCATGCTCTCCTTGTTTGAGGACGTTAATGTCCGGAAAACCATTTTTTAATCGCAACCGGCCGGATACCGCTCAATACGCCGCTTGCTACAATAATAATCATACCAAAGGTTTCCTGCCAAGTAACGGTATCTCCTAAAAACATTACGCCTGCCAATGCGGAGAAAACGACAGTCAGGTAGGAGAGTGAGGCGACAGTGAATTTGTTGCCGACTTTATAAGCGCGGGTCATGCAGAGTTGGGCGATGGTCGCGGACAGCCCGATACCTGCCAAGTAGGGTAATGCCTCGGCAGACAAGGGATGCCAGCCGGTCAGCGTTGCCCAAACCGCCGACATGGCGACGCCGGTTACCGACAGGTAAAACACGACCCGCCAGCCCGGTTCGCCAAGCAGGGACAACTCGCGTACCTGCAAATACGCCCAACCCGACATCGCTCCGCCTGCCAAGCCTGCCAATGCAGCAATTTCTTGCCCGCCTTTGAACGAAGGGTTTAGCAGTAGGATGACACCGACGAAGCCGAATACCAATATTGCCTGCGTATAAAATGCAATCCGTTCTTTTAAAATCAAAAATGAAAACACGGCCAAAAAAATCGACGAGGTGTAGCTTAAGGTTACGCCTGTTGCCAGCGGCAGGTGGGTAACGGCATAAAACAGGCACAACATCGCCGCTGTGCCGATGACGCTGCGGTTGAGGTGGATTTTCCAATACCGTGTGGCAAATGTGTCTCCCCTCATTTTCGCTATGGCGGCGAGCATGATGGCTGCAAAGCTCATGCGCCAGAAAACCAATTCGCCGCTGCTGAAGCCGAATTTTCCCGCTGCCGCTTTGATGCAGAGGTTCATGACGGTAAAACCGAGGGTGGCGATGATAATCCATGCGGAACCGAGCGGATCCTTATTCGCGGTTTGGTTCATTTTGATATTAACGGATAGGTAGGGCGTTCATTATAGTGATGTAGGAGTCTTCGGGGAATAAATATTCAAAAAGGTTGTCTGAAGAGCATATCTTGTTTTCAGACGACCTTTTGACGGATTAAAGAACATAGAAATAAATACAAAGAAACTGCGCTATGCTGCCGCCTAAGACGAATAGGTGCCAGATGCCGTGTCCGTGTTTGATTTTGGTATCATTAACAAACCAATAAATGCCTGCGCTGTATAAAATACCACCTAACGCCAGCCAAAACAGCCCGGCAAAGGGAAGGGTGCGTACCAGTGGCGATACGGCAACTAAAATCAGCCAACCCATAATGACGTAAATCATCATGGAGAGCAGCCGTTTTTCGCTTTTCCTGCCGATAGTCAGTTCTTGAATAATGCCGAAGAGTGCCAAGCCCCAGGATAGGCCGAACAATGACCACCCCCAACCGCCTTTAAGGGGTATCAGCGTAAACGGGGTATAGCTGCCCGCAATCAGCAGGTAAATCATGCAGTGGTCCACTTTTTGCAAAATCGCCTTAATTTTGGGCTGGGGAATGCTGTGGTAAAGTGTGGAGCCAAGATAGAGCAGGATTAGGCAGATGCCGTAGGTGAGTGCGGAGGCAAGTTGGTAGGGACCGTTTGCCTTGACTGTCATCAGCACTAATGCCGCCACGGCCAGCATCGAGCCTGCCAAATGGCTGTATGCATTGAAGCGTTCACCGTGATACATAAGAGTAGTTCTCATTTCTTTAGGTGTAGAAAGTGTACGCGAAAGGCAAAGGCGGGGCTAGGATAAAAGGATAAAGATAAGTTAAGGTTGTCTGAAAAAACAAATCTTGGTTACAGACGGCCTTTTGTTTTTTAAGGCTAGGTTGAATAATGATATTGATATGTTTCAATATAAAATAAAAAACTAAAGCCTTGCTGTATTAGCAAGGCTTTAATCAAAAACTGGCACGCCCACGGGGAATCGAACCCCGGTTA
>NZ_KV789486.1:57344-62801 GCF_001807625.1 Neisseria sp. HMSC03D10 | reverse complement strand
CCAGATACTCTATCCAACTGAGCTACGGGTGCGCTGTAAGAAAGATTGGGATTATAGGGAGGGGGGGGGATTCTGTCAAGGGTGTTGTTGGAAAATAAACAGGGAAAGTGTAAAATGCGCGGCTATTGATTGAATTTACAGGAAAATAAAATGGAGAGCGTTTCTCGCTGGCCGTTGTTGCAGAAGGCGTTTGCCCGTTTCGGGAGGCCTGTGGTTGTGGTGGATTTGGAAACTACCGGCGGGAATCTGTATCAAGACAGGGTAACGGAAGTTGCTTTATTGCGTTTCGACGGGCAAAGCGTATGCCGTTATGAATGGCTGGTGAATCCGTGTAAGCCGATTCCTGAATTTGTCGCGCAACTGACGGGTATCAGCGATGAGATGGTGAGAATGGCTCCGTTGTTTGCGGAAATTGCTTTACAGTTGTTGCCGCTTTTACGGGGAGCCGTGGTGGTGGCGCATAACAGCCGTTTCGACTATACCTTCCTGCGCCATGAGTTTCGCCGTGCCGGTATTGATTTTGCTGCGCCTGCTTTGTGTACCGTCCAGTTGTCGCGCCGCCTTTATCCTGAGTTTTACAAACACAATTTGGACAGCATTATCGAACGGAACGCAATTGCAGTGGAAAACCGTCATCGTGCGATGACCGATGTCTTGGCTTTGAGCGATTATTTGGAACACAGCTTGCGCGAAAAGAATACAGAAGATTGGGATAATTACTGCCGGTCTTTGATGAATCCGAAAATGCTGCCAAATTGGGTAACGGATGCTTTGGCAGCGCAGATTTATGCGTTGCCGGACAGCGAAGGTGTGTTGGTCTGGTTTGACGCATTCGGCAAGGCGCAGGCGGTAGTTGCATTGGAGAAGGCGTATAGTGAAACGGCAGAAATGCTGCACGGTAAAAAAGTTCCGCTTTATTTGAAGGCTGCGGCTTCCGTGCGTTTTATTCCTGCGTTGGGCAGCCTGCATTCGGTATGGCTGAAGGCGCAGGCGATGAGGGAATATGGTATCCGCCCACCTGAACGAGTCGTTTCCAAGCCTACTGCATTTTCTACGGTTCGTTTTTCTCCCGACGAACACGGTGTATTGCAGGCAAGGATTGTGCCTTTGGATAATGGCAGTCGTGCTGTCCGCCCGTATGGGTTGTTCATCCATAAAAAAGCCGCCAAACGCGCGCTTAATAGTTGGGCGCTGGAAAACAGACTTTGTCCTGATGCCTTGAATATCCTGCCTGTTGCAAATGGAAAAGGTGTGCCGTGTCCTGTACAGGCACTCGGGCAATGCGACGGTGCCTGCCGTACCGAGGATGGGATAGAAGCGCAAAACGGACGTATCCGCGAATTGGCGCATTTGTTGCCCGTTGCAGACTGGGGGAGAGCGCATGAGGTAGAGATTACGGAGACGGACGGCTTATCCGGAAAAAGCATCACTTTGCGTTGTGCCGGAGGAGCGATTGCTATGCCGGACGGCGGCTGGTACTTTGATGACAGTCTGCCCGCGTTGCTGAAAATGAAATTCAGGCGGGAGCGGGAAAGCGTCAAAATTATTGCTTAATGCAATGATCGCGAAAATGGAATAAGCAGGTTTCAGAAGATCTCTGATAACCTGCTTATTTTTTAATCAGGTTTGTTTTTCTCTTGGGAATCAATATGAAGTAGGATTTATACACAGCTTGTTTACATCATTGCATGTAGAAATTGTGCATTGTTCCCGTCATTGCACGTTACAATATAGGTCGTCTGAAACCGATTGTATGCCTGATAATGAATACGCCAAAAATTATTTTTTTCGATATTGATGACACGTTATACCGAAAATATACCGATACGCTGCGCCCGTCTGTTGCTAAAGCGATGGAGGCATTGAAAGCGCGGGGTATTTTGACGGCGATTGCGACGGGGAGACCGCCGGTGGCCATTCCGGGTAAGGTTAAAACCCTGATACGCGACAGCGGTATTGATATGCTGGTTACGATTAACGGGCAATATACGACGTTTCACGGGGAGGTGTTGCAGGCTTATCCGATGATTGAAGCCGAAGTGGAGCGGATGTGTGCATTTTTTGACAGTCAGTATATTGATTATGCTTTCGTAAATGATGCCGAAATTGTCGCATCGGCTGCCGGCGAAAGGGTAAAAGAAGCCTTGTCGCACATCCTGCCTGCTTTTGAAGTGGATAAAGAATATTTCCGCAAACAATCGGTTTATCAGATGCTGGTGTTTGCAGACGATGCCCAGGAGCAGGAGATTATCGGAAAAATCCAATCCGAAGGCTTCAAATCCGTGCGTTGGCACGAGTCTGCGCTGGATATGCTGCGCCGCGAAGGTTCAAAAGCAAGAGGCATTGCACATGCAGTAGAAAAGTTGGGCATAGGCATGGAAGATGTTATGGCTTTCGGCGACAGCTTTAATGATTTGGAAATGCTCTCATCCGTCGGTTTCGGCGTGGCCATGGGAAATGGTGAGGAGGTGGCGAAGGCTGCGGCGAAATTTATTGCGCCGAGTGTAGATGAAGATGGTGTGTACAGGGCTTTGGTTGAATTGGGAATTATTGATTGATGGATAGTAGTTTTTAGAGGGGGCGTCTGAAAAGCAGGTTTCAGAGGCCCTTTGTTGTTTTGCTATTTCAAAAATCTTTCAGAAATACCAAGCTCATTAACAGTCTTTGAGGATCTACATTATTACAATACTATTTAACATGAATATACAAAGAAAAACGGCTGCAAAAGCAGCCGCAGATTGGCATAGCTGGTAAAACAGCAATAAACAAGTATCAAGAAAAAAATAACTACATTTAATCTCAATATGATGCTAAGTCATATTTTCACGATTGCGGATTAAGCCTTGTCGTGGAATTCGTGGAATTCATATTGGTAGGACAAGTTTTTGCCTGCTTTTTTCTGCGCCAGATAATCGTCGTAAACGGTGCGGATTTCTTTGCGCAAGAGGAATAGGGCGATTAAGTTGGGGATGACCATGAAGCCGTTGAACATATCCGACAGGCTCCAAACCAAATCGACTTTGCCCAGCGTGCCCAACACGATAGCCAGCAGCACGAGCGCGCGGTAGATGCCCAAGTGTTTGCCTCTGAAGAGGAAGCGGATGTTGGACTCGCCGAAGTAGTACCAGCCGATGATGGTAGTGAAGGCGAAGAAGGTCAGGCAGACGGCGAGCAGTTGCGAACCGAAGCCGGGGAAGGCTTTGCTGAAGGCGAATTGCGTCACCGCCGCGCCTTGTTCGCCGGAAAGGTTGGCATCGGTCAGGAGGATAATCAGCGCAGTGGCGGTGCAGACCAAGATGGTGTCGATGAAGACGCCGATAAATGCTGCCAAGCCTTGTTGAACGGGGTGGTTCACGTCGGCGGTAGCGTGCGCGTGCGGTGTCGAACCCATACCCGCTTCATTGGAAAACAGCCCGCGTGCCACGCCGAAACGGACGGCTTCGCGCATACCGATACCCGCTGCGCTGCCTAATACGGCTTCGGGGTTGAAGGCGGCGGTAAAGATGTGGTTGAACATCGGTATGATGTGGTCGGAGAATTTGAACAGGATAACGACGGCACACAAGATATAGATAATCGCCATAAACGGCACGACGAATTGGGCGATGTTGGCGATGCGGTTGACGCCGCCGACGATAATCATGCCCGCGAGGACGGCGAGGGTGATACCTACTGCCAATGCCGGTACGTTAAAGGCGATGGTAACGGAGGAAGCGATGGAGTTTGCCTGCGTGGCGTTACCGATGAAGCCCAGCGCGATAATCAGGGCGATGGAGAAAAAGCCCGATAAGAAACGCGCTGCGCCGCGCCCGATTTTCGGGGTCAGGCCGTGTGTGATGTAGAACGCGGGGCCTCCGATGTATTTGCCGTGGCTGACGACGCGGTATTTTTGCGCGAGCAGGGCTTCGGCAAAAATCGTGGACATCCCCAAAACGGCGGAAAGCCACATCCAAAAAATCGCACCCGGCCCACCTGCGGTAATGGCGGTTGCCACGCCGGCGACGTTGCCCGTGCCGATTTGGGCGGAGACGGCGACAGCGAGTGCTTGGAATTGCGACAAAGATTTATCGTCTTTGTCTTTTTTGGAAAACAAACCGCCGAAAACGGATTTGAGGCCTTCGCCAAATTTGGTAATCTGCGGCGCACCCAGATAGAGTGTGAAAAACAGGCCGATGCCCAAAAGGGCGTAAATCAGCAGGTAGTCCCACAGAATCAGATTGACTGCGCCCACCAGTGCAGACAATGTTTTTTCCATAATTACAAACCTTATATTGAAAAATGAACAGATGACGGCATCCGGCGGCGGTTACTCCGTTGAATGCCGTTGTGTCAGACGGCGCGGCGAGCAGGCCGGTTTCGTCCGTTTCGCCCCAAGTTGTCAACAATCCTGAAGCAGGCCTGCATGATACCGTAAACCTTTTGTGAGGCAAACGAAAAAAAGGGTCAGGTTTGGGCAAAGACAAGATTTTTGCGTTTGTCGGGCGCTATCGGCGTTTTCAGACGACCTTTTAGGCAGAATGCAGCGTCGTCTGAATATTTTAGGTATATTCAACCTATGTTAAAATGCGCCCTTTGAAAATGAGCAAGAGTCCGCCGGATAAGGCGGAAAATCGAAAGGAATCCATATATGGCAGGTCATAGCAAGTGGGCGAATATCCAGCATAAAAAAGCCCGTCAAGATGCCAAACGCGGCAAAATCTTCACCCGTCTGATTAAAGAAATCACCGTCGCAGCCCGCATGGGCGGCGGCGATCCCGGTGCCAACCCGCGCCTGCGCCTGGCTTTGGAAAAAGCCGCCGAAAACAATATGCCCAAAGACAACGTGCAACGCGCCATCGACAAAGGTACGGGCAACTTGGAGGGCGTGGAATACATCGAACTGCGCTACGAAGGCTACGGCATCGGCGGCGCGGCACTGATGGTAGATTGCCTGACTGACAACAAAACCCGCACCGTCGCCGACGTGCGCCATGCGTTCACCAAAAACGGCGGCAACTTGGGCACCGACGGCTGCGTAGCGTTCAACTTCGTGCATCAGGGTTATCTGGTGTTCGAACCCGGCGTTGACGAAGACGCGCTGATGGAAGCCGCTCTGGAAGCCGGTGCGGAAGACGTTATCACCAACGACGACGGTTCCATCGAAGTCATCACCGCCCCGAACGATTGGGCAGGCGTAAAAGCAGCATTGGAAGCCGCGGGTTACAAATCCGTTGACGGCGACGTCACCATGCGCGCCCAAAACGAAACCGAACTCTCCGGCGAAGACGCCGTCAAAATGCAGAAACTGATTGATGCGCTGGAAGATTTGGACGACGTGCAGGACGTTTACACTTCCGCCGTCTTGAATCTGGATTAATAGGCAATATTGAAAGCAGACCTGTTGGGTCTGCTTTTTTTTGCGTCTGGGATTTTTGGCGGGTTGAGAACCTTTGCAAAATTCCCCAAAATCCCCTAAAT
>NZ_KV789486.1:36381-57324 GCF_001807625.1 Neisseria sp. HMSC03D10 | reverse complement strand
CCTGCTACGAAGACTATGAACACGCTCTAAGAGGAAACTTTCAGACAGGCATTTTTTATTATCAAATTCTCCGTCAATAGGAAATAAAGCGGCTGAGGCAATTTATGCACAAGATTTCATTCATAGCTAACTACTTGTTGAGCAGAACAATAATGAGGAGATAATCAGAATATCATCCTATTTGAGATTGAGTACATTTATTGAGAAATGATTTTTATAGACAACTTCTCAAGCTAGCCTTTACCTGAAGATATGTATTTTAAGTCCTGCTATTTTGCACATTGCCAACACCCACAACAGATACAGCTAATCAGGTACAATGTAGTTTTCTATCTTTTGGGTCTGCTATTATCATGAACACACTCCCTACCATCACCATCGGCCTAATTTCCACCAGTGACCGCGCCAGCAGCGGCGTGTATGCCGATGAAGGAATTCCCGCACTCAAAAGCTGGCTTGACAAAGCCGTCCTCAATCCGATCCGTTATGTAGAAGCCCTTATTCCTGACGATCAAGACGAAATCAAAAGCGTGCTTATCCATATGGCAGATGAAGAGCATTGCGATGTGATTTTTACCACCGGCGGCACAGGACCTGCCCCTCGCGACATCACCCCCGAAGCCACGCAAGCCGTATTAGACAAAGAACTGCCCGGTTTTGGCGAACAAATGCGCCGTATCAGCCTGCATTATGTACCCACAGCCATTTTGTCACGCCAAACAGCAGGCATTCGTGGCAACAGCCTGATTGTGAATCTACCCGGCCGACCGAAAGCCATTGCTGAAACATTGGGCGGCGTACGTTCGGAAGATGGCAGCATCATCGTACCAGGCCTATTCGGCGCTATTCCTTATTGTGTGGATTTAATCGGCGGTGGCTTCATTGAAATCGATACTGCCATTTGCACCGCCTTCCGCCCCAAACAAAAATAAACTCCTTCTATATTCTTCTGACCGTCTATAGCTACTCCCGTTCTCTAACTGCTGAATTATACCTATGCGAAGATTGTAACAGCTCAAATCCTATTTGCAGGACAAATAAATTAAAAAACTATCAACATCAAGCTGTTGCAATAAACCATAATCAATACATATGTTCAAAGCCATATGTTTATATGAATAAACCCGTTTTAAAAATCCAAAATCATAAAGGTCATCTGAAAAAGAAAACTGAACCCTAACCCTTTTCATACGACCTCCAATTTTCACATTAGTGTTTTATGTATAGTGAAAATCTAATTCAGAGTCTGGTATGTTTGCAAAATTCCCTCAAATCTCCCTAAATACCTCGGCAAAAATTTAGGGAGATTTGAGGGAGCTTTGCAAACTTCTCCATCAGTTTTATTTAGAGACTAATATAAAACATGTTTCAAAATAATCCCCACAGTGACTGTCAGGATAAACTGAATTGGTACAACATTTGAAATATGCAGACAAATGCAGCTTTGTTAGCAAGAGCATAAAAAGCTGAAATCGCGGGCATAGCATTAAAAGATAAAAATAAACCCTTACTATTTTTTAGTAAGGGTTTATTGAAATTTGGCACGCCCACGGGGAATCGAACCCCGGTTACCGCCGTGAAAGGGCGATGTCCTAACCGCTAGACGATGGGCGCGGATGAATAAATTTTTTGGCGCACCCGGAGCGATTCGAACGCCCGACCCTCTGGTTCGTAGCCAGATACTCTATCCAACTGAGCTACGGGTGCATTTTCATCACTTCGCTTCTGCGCTGTGAATCAAGAAGACCGAATATTATAGAAACCCTTCCCTATTGTCCAGCCTTTAAATTCAATTTTTCCAGATAAAATATTAACATTTTGAAAATTAAAGAAATTAAATCACCTTAAAATCCCGGTTCCAGACAAGTCCTGAGCCATTTTGGCGGCGGCATTGTCTGTCATACCGCCGACGAAATCTAAAATTTTCATATATGCCTGATAAAGGCTGTCCGTTTCAAGTATGGGATTATGGTTTTTCAGAAGATCCAAGATTAAAGATTGGCGGACATCTAATTTCTGCTCAACCAGCAAGGCATGGGCAGCAGGGACAAACAAATCGAGTATCGACCCTAAGCACGGGAAAGTGGCAATTTCGGTCATCAGCTTGGTACGGTGGCGAAAGATGCGCGTGCGTGCGAGTTCTTTGGCTTTTTCCAAAGTGTTTTGGACTTCCGGGCTGCACAAGGAAATCAAGTCTTTTCCCTTAAATTCGCCGCTTAATAAATCGGATTGG
Organism: Neisseria sp. HMSC03D10; assembly: GCF_001807625.1. Classification (NCBI taxonomy): domain Bacteria; kingdom Pseudomonadati; phylum Pseudomonadota; class Betaproteobacteria; order Neisseriales; family Neisseriaceae; genus Neisseria; species Neisseria sp. HMSC03D10. The sequence continues at coordinate 55,091 of NZ_KV789486.1, read as the reverse complement.
TGTTTCATGAAGGTTTGCGCGGCATCTTCGATGGCTTTGCCTATGGCAATGCCGCGCAGCATGGCGCAACGTTGGCGGCTGGATTGGGCATGCCATGTGCTTTCTTCAAAAGTCAGCTCAGACAAGACGCTTTCGACTTCGGTATCGGTCAGCAACTCAAGCTCCACCGCATCTTCCAAATCCAGCAATGCGTAACAGATGTCGTCTGAAGCCTCCATCAGGTATGACAGCGGATGGCGCGCCCATTGGTCGCAGCCTGCTTCGAGCAATCCCAACTCTGCTGCAACTCGGCGGATAAACGGCAGCTCGGTTTGATAGATATTGAATTTGGAACGCCCGCGCGGACCTTGGCTTGTCCACGGATATTTTATCAATGCGCCGATTGATGCTGCACTCAAACGCATTCCGCCCGCATCGGGATACATTTCCAAATTGGCGACAATGCGCAGGCTGTGGGCATTGCCTTCGTAAGTTTGCACGTCGCTCAATTCGGCTTCACTCAGCGATGTCAGAAAGCGGAGATTTGTTTCCTTTCTGAACCAATGGCGCAATGCGTCCTCACCCGTATGCCCGAACGGAGGGTTACCCAAATCATGCGCCAAACAGGCGACTTGGACGACAGCGCCAATATCGCCCGGAGTATTGTTTTCGGGCAGGAATCCGCCGGTTTGCAACATGACGCCGACGCGGTTACCCAAACTGCGTCCGACGCTGGCGACTTCGACACTATGTGTCAGCCGGTTGTGTGTCAGGTCATGTTCGGCAAGCGGGTGGACTTGGGTTTTCCTGCCCAACCGCCTGAATGCGCCGGAAAACACGACTCTATCGTAATCAATGTGGAAATCGGTACGCAGGGCATCGATACCCTCTTGTGTGGACGGCGTCACCGTAGGGATAATTTCGCCGTTTTTTGCGCGGAAGCGTTGCGGGGAAAGCAGTTGGGACCAAGTCATTGCCATTGGGGTAATCCTGTTTGCGGTTGATTGAACATTTTTCAGGCGTTTTCAGACGACCTTTCAGGACGAGGGTTGAAGGAACCGTGCCGCTCCCTGGTTCGCCAATGCGTCCGCCTTTTCGTTTTCGGAATGCCCCGCGTGGCCTTTCACCCACGTCCACTGTAATTTGTGTTTATGCGACAAGGCATCGAGTTCTTTCCACAAATCGTCGTTTTTCACCGGTTTTTTGGCGGCGGTTTTCCAGCCGTTTTTCTTCCAGCCGTGTATCCAACCTTCCATACCGTTTTTGACGTATTGCGAGTCGGTACAAATCACGACGCGGCACGGGCGTTTGAGCGCTTTCAGCCCTTCTATGACAGCAGTCAGCTCCATTCGGTTATTAGTGGTTTCGGCCTCGCCGCCGCACAATTCTTTTTCATGATTTCGGTAGCGCATCAATACGCCCCAGCCCCCTGCCCCCGGATTGCCTTTGCAGGCTCCGTCTGTATAAAGGTAAACGGTATCGTCCATATATCGGTTTGTTTCGCAATTTGCACAATAAAGGCATTCATCTTATCACAAGGTTTGAATCCGCCAAGCGGCTTTGCCCCAAACAGGCATATAATATGCACCTTATCGCAAACAGATTAGAAGGAACCGACAATGGATGGACAAATGGCGCTTTTTTGTTATGAGGAACTGCCGGTTTGGCAGGCAGACGAGATTCCCGATGCGCTGCGGGCGGGTCATGCTTTTGACGAAGGGGAATGGGCTTGCCTGAACGTATTGCAAGGTCGTCTGAAATTGACGGAAGCTGATAATGCTTCTATCGAGCTGACTGCCGAAGACGGCGACCACATGATCGCGCCGCAGCAACAGTTTACGGTCGAGCCTTTGACGGACGACACGGAAATCAAACTCTCGCTTTATTGCGCGGCAAAAGATTATTTCAATAAGAAATACGGCATGAGCGCGACCCATTCGGCGGTAGTGGCGGCTGAAAATATCGTTCCTGCGGGCAAGGCTTTGGATATGGGCTGCGGTCAGGGGCGCAATGCGCTGTTTTTAGGTTTGAAAGGATTTGACGTAACCGCCGTGGACAACAATCCGCAGGCGGTGCAAAACGTCAACGAGTTGGCGCGCATCGAAGGCTTGGACGTGCGGGCGGTGGAATATGATTTGAATGCCGCCAACCTTCAAGATCATTTCGACTATATCGTGGCGACGGTTGTGTTTATGTTCCTGTATCCGCGTTTCGTGCCGCAAGTGATTGCCGATATGCAGGCGCATACCAACCCGGGCGGCTACAACCTGATCGTTTCGGCGATGGACACTGAAGACTTCCCTTGCCCTATGCCTTTCCCGTTTAAATTTAAAGAAGGCGAGTTGCGCGAATACTACCGCGGCTGGGAGATTGCCGAATACAAAGAGGAACTCGGCGCCATGCACGCGAAAGATGCGGCAGGCAACCCGATACAGTTTAAGTTTGTTACCATGTTGGCGAAAAAGCCTGAAGCGTAAACGAACGGGGTCGTCTGAAAGGTTTTCAGACGACCTTTTGGTATCCGCTTTGTTACGGCGCTTTGAACTTTTCCTACCAGCCATCCGACTGACAACATCAAAAGCCGGATTGTGTCAGATAAAGGCAGTTTCCACTCAGCCACGCATCACCGACAACTTCAAAAACAAAAAGGTCGTCTGAAACCTTTCAGACGACCTTTTTATGATCAAACCATCAGTTGCTCAACACATCCACGCCTTTGGGCGGGGTGAACTTGAATGCGCCGCGCGAGAGGTTGGGCTTGGTGTTCAAACCGCCGAAGCTGATGGAGGTTTGGTTGCCGAAGCTGTCTTTCAACTGCATGGCGGCGAGGTTGTCGCCTTTGAAACCGATGCGGATGTATTGGTAGCCGGCGTTGTTTTTCTTAGGCGTTGCCAAGACGTAGTCGATGCCGTTGGACGAGCCGTCTTCTTTGAGGGAGTAGCTGCTGTCAAGGGCGTTTTTGTTGGAAAGGATGGCGGCAGGGCTGTCGCCGATGGTTTGGTCTTGGGCGGACTTGGTCACTTGTGCCAAATCAACGTCATAGAGCCAAATGGTTTGACCGTCGCCTACGATGGTTTGTTTGTAGGGTTTGGTGTATTCCCATTTGAAGAGGCCCGGACGCAGGATTTTGAAAGTGCCGTGTGCGGTTTGGGTTTTCTTTTTGCCTTGGACGGTTTGGGTGAAGCTGCCGCTGATACCGTCGGCGTCGTTGTTGAATTTCTTGAGTGCATCCACTGCGCCTGCCTGTGCGAAACCGATGGTCGCGGTCAAGGCGGAAGCGGCGAGGAATTTAAACAGGTTGTGTTGTTTCATCATTATTTTTCCTTGTTGGAAGGGGTGTGGCGCCCAGTATCGATGTTACAAAATAACAATGCAAGCCGCTTATGGGCGGTTTACATTTTGCAAACAGTGTTTCCCGAAGGCTAATTTTTTGAAGCTGCGGGATTTTTTCCTGCGGAAAAGACAATCGGGTTTCACAATTCTTTAATGTATGCCGACTGCGCAAACTGTGGTATTTAATGGTTTTTGACGCACAACGCCAAATTGTAAAGATTATATTCCTTATATTGTTTTTTTTAAACGCTATAATGTTTGTTTTCCGAAAAACGGCGGACTTGGGATGAAACCTGATATTTATGCTTTGCTCGAACTTGCCCTGCTTTCAGACGACCCCGATGAAAAAGGACGGCTGACGGACGAGGCGTTTGCCGCTGTTCAAAATGTCGAAGTAGCGAAGGCAAACGCCGCGCCTCTGGACTTCCGCCACGCAGGACGGCCGTCTACGCCTGTTTTGGTTGCACCGGCGCAACTGACGCCGCGCAAGATGAACACGACCGAAGGCTATGCGGCGATGCTGCACGCGATTGCGCATATCGAGTTCAACGCCATCAATCTGGCTTTGGACGCGGCATACCGTTTCCGCACGCTGCCGTTTCAGTTTGTGCGCGACTGGGTGCAGGTGGCGAAGGAAGAGGTGTACCACTTCCGCCTGATGCGCGAAAGGCTGCGCGCTTTCGGCTTCGATTACGGCGATTTCGAGGCGCACAACCATTTGTGGGACATGGCGTATAAAACCGCCTACGACCCGCTGTTGCGCATGGCGTTGGTGCCGCGCGTATTGGAAGCGCGCGGGCTGGACGTTACGCCGGGGATACGCGCGAAGGTGGAACAGCGCGGCGATTCGGAAACCTGCGGCGTGTTGGACATCATTTACCGCGACGAAGTGGGCCATGTCGCCATCGGCAACCATTGGTATCAACACCTTTGCCGCGAACGCGGTTTGGAACCTGTCGCCCTGTTCCGCAGTCTGATTGCCCGTTACGATATGTTTATCTTCCGCGGCTATGTGAACATCGAAGCGCGCGAAAAAGCGGGCTTCAGCCGCTTCGAGCTGGATATGTTGGAAGATTTCGAGCAGGGTTTGAAACAAGGCAAAAAGGTCGTCTGAAAACCCTGAATCCGGATTTTCAGACGACCTCTGTTGAGGAACGTTATGTCTCACCATCACGAACACCATCATCACGCACACGCCCACACGCATACCGCCAACAAAAAAGTATTGCGCGTGTCGTTCGTCATCATCGCCGCCTTTATGCTGCTGGAGGCGTTCGGCGGCTGGCTGACCCACTCGCTCGCGCTGCTTTCCGACGCAGGGCATATGTTCAGCGACGCATTTTCCTTGGGCGTGGCGTTGTGGGCGTTCAAACTCGGCGAAAAAGAAACCACGCTGCAAAAGACCTTCGGCTACAAACGTTTCGAAATCCTCACCGCCATGTTCAACGGCTTGTCGCTGGTGGTCATCGCCGTGCTGATTTTCTACGAAGCCGTCAAACGCCTGCTTTATCCGCCCGAAATCGCCACGCTGGGAATGTTCGTTATCAGCATCATCGGGCTGCTAGTCAACATCGGCGTAGCGGTTTACATGCTGAAAAACAGCGACACCGAAGCCAACGTCAACATGCGCGGCGCGTATCTGCACGTTTTAAGCGACCTTCTCGGCTCGGTCGGCGCGATTGCCGCCGCCGTACTCATGATGGCGTTCGGCTGGAAATGGGCGGACCCGCTTGCCAGCGTGTTCGTTGCCGCGCTGGTCGGACGCAGCGGCTGGAGCCTGCTCAAACAAACGCTGCACATCCTCATGGAAGGTGCGCCCGAAAACATCCACACCGACGACCTGCTCGCCATCATCCGCAACACCGACGGCGTCAAATCCGTCCACGACTTACACGTTTGGACGATTACCAGCAATATCAACGTATTATCCTGCCACATCGTCGTAGACGGCAGGATGACCGTTGCCGAATCCGAACAAATCGCCTACCGCATCGAACACGAGTTGTCCCACAAAAACATCGGGCATTGCACCATCCAAATCGAAAGCGAACACCACCCGCATCCCGACAGCGTCTTGTGTGCCAACGAAACCGACAGCGCACACCATCACCACCACTAAACCCAAAGGTCGTCTGAAACCCTTTTCAGCCGACCCCATCGAAAAACCAAAGGAAAACACATGATACAAGCCGTATTGTTCGACCTCGACGGCACGCTCGCCGACACCGCCCTAGACCTCGGCGGCGCACTCAACACCCTGCTCGCCCGCCACAACCTGCCCGCAAAAAGCATGGACGAAATCCGCACCCAAGCCAGCCACGGCGCGGCAGGACTGCTCAAACTCGGCGCAGGCATCACCCCCGACCACCCCGACTACACCCAATGGCGCACCGAATACCTCGACGAATACGACAGCCGCTACGCCCAAGACACCGCCCTCTTTGACGGCGTGAACGAAATGATTGCCGAACTCGACAAACGTGGCATCAAATGGGGCATCATCACCAACAAACCCATGCGCTTTACCGACAAACTCGTCCCCAAACTCGGCTTCGCAATCCCGCCCGCCGTCGTCGTCAGCGGCGACACCTGCGGCGAATCCAAACCCAGCGTCAAACCCATGCTGTATGCGTGCGAACAAATCCACGCCGATCCGCAACACACGGTTTACGTCGGCGACGCCGAACGCGACATGCAGGCCGGACGCAACGCGGGCATGAAAACCGTACTTGCCGACTGGGGCTATATCGCCGCCGAAGACCAAACCGAAACATGGCCGTTCGACCACCGCATCGCATCGCCTTCGGCATTGCTAAAGATTCTGTAAAACGAAAAAAGGTCGTCTGAAAGTTTTCAGACGACCTTTTCTACATCACATTCAAATTAAAACCGGATTACAGTTTCCATTCGCTCAGTTTGGCAGCATAGGCTTCCAAGTCTGCAATCGGACGGGTTGCCACGCCGCTTTCCATCGCAGCTTTAGCGGCAGCCGAAGCAACACGCGGCAGCAGGCGGGAGTCGAACGGGGTCGGAATCAGGTATTCCGCACCGAATTCGAATTTCTTGCCGTAAGCGGCAACCACTTCTTCAGTTACCTCTTCCTTCGCCAAATCCGCCAAGGCATAGACGCAGGCGCGTTTCATTTCTTCATTGATGGTCGTCGCGCCGACGTCCAACGCGCCGCGGAAGATGAACGGGAAGCACAATACGTTGTTTACTTGGTTCGGGAAGTCGGAACGGCCGGTACCGATGACCACGTCCGGACGGGTTTCTTTTGCCAACGGCGGCAGGATTTCCGGATTCGGGTTTGCCATGGCGAACACGATAGGCTTGGCGTTCATGGTGTTCAGCATTTCAGGCGTCAGCAGGTTCGCGCCGGAGAGGCCCAAGAAGATGTCTTTGCCTTTGACGGCATCGGCAAGCACGCGTTGACCGTTGTCTTCAATGGCGTAGAACTGTTTGGACTCGTCCATGCGGTCTTTGTCTTCGCGGGTTTTGTAAATCACGCCTTTGGAGTCGCAAACGGTAACGTTTTCACGTTTCAGACCCAAATCGAGCAGTTGGTTCAAGCAGGCAATCGCAGCCGCACCCGCGCCGGAGCAAACCAAGGTCGCTTCTTCGATTTTACGGCCGGTATAGCGCAGGGCATTCAATACGGCGGCGGCGGTGATGATGGCGGTACCGTGTTGGTCGTCGTGGAATACGGGGATTTTGCAGCGTTTGCGCAATTCGCGTTCGATGTAGAAGCATTCTGGCGCTTTGATGTCTTCGAGGTTGATGCCACCGAAGGTCGGTTCCAACGCGGCGATGATTTCGACCAGTTTTTGCGGGTCTTTTTCATCGATTTCGATGTCGAATACGTCCACGCCGGCGAATTTTTTGAACAATACGCCTTTGCCTTCCATCACAGGTTTGCCCGCCAACGCGCCGATGTTGCCCAAGCCCAAAACGGCGGTACCGTTGGAAATCACGGCGACCAAGTTGCCTTTGGCGGTGTATTTGTACGCATTTTGCGGATCGGCATGGATTTCCATACAAGGAGCTGCGACGCCCGGCGAGTACGCCAAAGCCAAGTCTTTGGACGTGGCCAGCGATTTGGTGGGGGTAACGGAGACTTTACCCGGCACGGGGAATTCGTGAAATTTCAGTGCGGCTTCTTTTAATGAGTTTTCCATTTTTCGATCCTGTTGCGAGAGAGATGTTGAAACGAGGTCGTCTGAAACGTTGGTTTCGGGACATTTGGCATTACAAAGGGTTTATTTATTAACAAATAAACCTATTTTGTAATAGCGTGTAATTTTACCATGTTCCCAATGCGGCGCATACCGCTATTTTCATCTGAAACAAACAACCTCAAAGCAAAAACGTATCCTTTCAGACGACCTTCATTCGGTTTTAAACATCCATACCGAAACTGCGCGCCAACGCATGTTCGATATCCGCCCTTACCTCTTCCAAACTCCGGTTGCCGTCAATGATCGCATAGCGCTCGGGATGCGCGGCGGCACGTTCAAGATAAACAGCACGCACGCGGGTGAAAAAATCCGCCTGCTCCTGCTCGAAACGGTCTTTCTCACGCGTCTGCCCGATACGCGCCATCGACACTTCCAGCGGCACGTCCAGCAGCAACGTCAAATCAGGACCAAATTCGCCCTGCACCCATTTTTCCAGCATTTCAATATCTTGCAGGGGTACGCCGCGCCCGCCGCCCTGATACGCAAAAGTCGCATCGGTAAAACGGTCGGAAACGACATGAACGCCGTCTGCCAAAGCAGGCAGGATAACGTCTTCAAGATGCTGCTGCCGCGCGGCAAACATCATCAAAGTCTCCGCGCGCAATCCCGCCTTGGTTTCAGGGTTCAACAAAATTTCGCGCAAAGCTTCTCCGACAGGCGTACCGCCCGGCTCGCGGGTGAACAATACGGGAAGATTATGGGATTCGAACCATTGGCGGATGACGGCAAGATTGGTCGATTTGCCAGCACCGTCTATGCCATCCAGAGTGATAAATTTGGGTTTCATAAGGTCAATTTTATTGAGAGAACGAATGTTCAAAAGGTCGTCTGAAAGCGGGATTATAAATGCTTTCAGACGACCTTGCCTTTCAATGCGGCGTTTCCCGCATACAATTCCGACATTTCCGGGTTTTCAAATCATTGCGATTTTAAAACCCCGCAAACCTTGAATACTGCCTTCAGACGACCTTTTATCTTTTTAATCAACCGACCAAGCCTTTCACTTTGCAAAAAAACAACAAAAAATAATACAAAAATTTACAAAAAACACAGGAACTTATAAAATAAAAAACAATAACGATTGCAACAATAATCACAAATCATAATAATGTCATATATACCGTTTAGGCACAAAAGCCTACTGTATAAGCATTACACAGAAAATATTACGGAGACTGTGTCAATACACATCTAAACTCACATATAAGGATAAATTCCGATGAAAACCCGTTTTACTTTAACTTCTCTGGCTCTGGCTTCTCTCATGATGATGGGCAATACTGCAATGGCTGAAACTAAAGATGGCTATTTCAACGTACACCTGAAATTGACCGGCACTTGCGAAGTTCTAACAACAAACAGCGCATTGAACAGTACAAAAATTACTACTGAAGGTCCAAGTTTAGCTGGTGCAGACATTGATTTTGACACACATGTCGCATCATCAAACTCAACTGCTATTTCCCAAAAAAACGTTGGCGGTATGGCTACTGGTCTGAATATCCGTTGCAGTAAAAACACACTTTTCACAGTAGGTTTGGAACCTCAAAACGTACCAAGCAACAATGGTGAAGGCACAATGTGGGGCATCTCTCGCACATCAAAACAAAATAATGACACCATCAGCTATCAACTTCAAAAACCTGTCGTAAGCGGTTCAGGCATAAATGAAACAGTCCAAGAAACCAACAGCAACAATCCTTGGGGCAATTCAGGTGCCGACCTTCTTTCATTGACAGGACAGGGTTTAAGTGATGCCCAAGCAGTCAAACTCCCTGTATTTGCAACTGTCAAAGCAGGTGAATTAAACAAATTTATCGATACCTACCAAGACCAAGTCAAAGTAACCCTGTCCTACTAATCCGGTTTACTCCCTCAAAACAAAACAACTAAAAAATACTCATGCAAAAAGCAATCAGCACACTTGTCGGTATGCTGACGGCGGCAGCGGTTTTACAGAGCCATGCCACCGGCTTGCAAGTCAGTCCGACATCTTTGTCCCTGCCCGCCAAACAGCGGGCGGGTATTTTTACTTTGGGAAATAAGGGTACAGAGCCGTTGACGGCGCAGGTACGCGTATTCCGCTGGGCGCAGGACGCAAACGGTGGCGAGATACTCGAACCCACCGATGCCGTCATTGCCAGCCCGCCCATGGTCAAACTGGAAGCGGGTGCGCAGCAGCAGTTCCGCGTGATGCGCGTCAAACCGTCCGACAAACAGACTGAAGAAGCCTACCGCCTGATTGTGGACGAGCTGCCTGCTCCCGATGCGAAACCACGAAAAGGCATTCAGTTGGTGATGCGCTATTCGCTGCCGCTGTTTGTCAACGTTCAAAACAATGCCGAACCGAAGCTGCAATGGCGCGCGGAAAAAGCCGCGAACGGCAAAGCGGTTTTGGTTGCCGAAAACACGGGCAATGCCCATGCGCAACTGAGCAATATTACTTTTCAGACGACCTCTGCCAAAGACGCATTGACGCTGGCAAGCGGTCTGGCGGGCTATGTCCTGCCGGGCAACACTTGGAAACGCGAATTGGAAGTTTCCCCCGCCTCTCTGAACACAGGTCGTCTGAATGCCACGGTAAACGGTATGCCGATCCAAACGGAGGTAAGGTTTGCCGCCCCATGACCTAAGGACACGGCTTACGCGGCTGAGTTCCGCGTTGATGCTGTGTTTCTACGCCCTGCCCTCTCCTGCTCAAGACATCCTGATGCAGGCGGCGCCTGCTGCCTACGAGCAGGCATGGCTGACCGTTTACCCGCAGGTCAAAGTCAACGGCAGCATACGCGACGGCATCGAACCCTTCATGTCGCGTAACGGCGTGCTGTATGCGCGTCCCGAATCCCTGCGCGCCTACGGCATTGCCCTGCCCGACGCAGAAGCTGCCGAAGCAGGCAAAAACGGTGTCGTGCCTGAAATTCAGGACGGCGCGTCCACACCCGGCGCGGGCGTATGGTTCGAACTCTCCGCCATCCCCGGCTTGCAGGCGAAATACGATGCCGCCGCGCAAACCCTTGATCTCACCGCCCCCCTCGAATGGCAGCCCGACCTGAAAACCGCCCGAATCGGCGCATTGCAGGAAAACCGCTACGCCATCGCCAAACCCGGCTTTGCCGCCGTTCTGAACTATGACGCCAATATCTCGCGCAACCGCTCCGGCAACGGCACGCAGGGCGTTTTCGGCGAAATGCGCCTGAGCACGCCTTGGGGCTATCTGAACCACACCCAATTTGCCAACCGTAGCCGCAACAAAGAAAGCGGCTCCCGCGGCAACACCGCCCGCCTGGATACCTACTGGCGCACCGTCTGGCCCGAACAAGGCATATCACTGACCGTGGGCGATACCCTGACCGGACAAATCGGCTCATGGGGAGGCACACGCATCGGCGGCATTAAAATCTCCCGCACTTACAACACCCGCCCGTGGAAACAAACCGCCCCGCTGCGCTCCTACCTAGGCAAAAGCACCCTGCCCGGCACGGTCGATCTCTACCTCGACGGCGTCAAACAAATGAGTCGCGACATCGAAGCGGGCGAATACGAACTCATCCTGCCGCCGTCCATCAGCGGCCGCAGCAACGCCCAAGTCGTCGCCACCGACGTACTGGGGCGCACCGTCGTCGTCGATATGCCGCTTTACGGCGGCAGCGGACTTTTGGCAAAAGGCTTGAACGAATGGTTGTTTGAAGCAGGCTACGTCCGCCGCGATTACGGCATCCGTTCCGCCAAATACCAATCCGACCCCGCCGCCTCCGGCACGCTGCGTTACGGCGTCAGCAATACCCTGACCGCCCAAATCCACGGCGAAGCCGCACGCGGCTACCGTCAGGCGGGCATTGCCGCCGATACCGTATTGGGTTCGCTCGGACAACTCAATCTTAATTATGCCGAAAGCCGCTTTGCGGGCAAGACAGGACGACGCGGCAGCGCGTTTTTCAGCACCCAATGGGACAGGCTCTCCTTCAGCGCGGGCGCAAGCCGTACCAACGGGCAATTTGCCGAACTGGGCGACACTGCATACGGCGCAGACTTTTTCAAAGCCACCCGCCACCCCGCCACATCCGCATCTGCATCCACAGGCTGGAGCAGCGACAAACTCGGCTCATTCAGCCTATCCTACGTCCATTCCCACACCGAAGGCAGTCCTACCGACGGCGTAGGCTCGTTCGGCTGGAGCCGCAGCTTCAAAAACCGCACCTCGCTCTACGCCGGCGCCAATAAAAACTTCCGCAACAGGCGCGAACTGAGTTTCCACGCAGGCCTCTCCGTCAGCTTCGACAACGGCTATTCGACCTCCGCAGGCATCAGCAGAAACAAACACAACAACAGCTATCAGGCAACCCTGAACAAAACCAGCAGCGGCATGGGCAGCACCAGCTGGGGCATAGGCTGGCAGCAAAACGACAATACAAACGGCAGCCGCAGCAATACCTTCAACGGCAACATCCGCCATCAAAACACCTACGGCGACGGCTGGGCAAACGTTTACAGCCAAAGCGGCAACAGCAACTGGAACGCAGGCTGGAGGGGCGGCCTCGTCCTCATGGGCGGCAGCCTCTTCGCCACCCGCCAAGTCAACGACAGTTTCGCCGTCGTCAGCACCGGCGATATGGCGGACGTCCCCATCCGCGCAGGCGGTATGCCCGTAGGCAAAACCAACCGCAAAGGGTTGGCACTGATCCCCAGCCTCTCCGCCTACCAAAAAAACACCGTCAGCGTCGATATTGCCGAGTTGCCGCTGGACGTCCAGCTTGAACACACCGTCGCCGAAATCGCCCCGCCCGAACGCTCGGGCATGCGCGTCGAATTCAAAATCCAGCATACCCGCGCCGCCACCATGACGCTGAAAGACGCACAAAACCAATTACTCCCGAGCGGCGGCAGCATTACTGCCGAAGACGGCACACCGGCAGCCGTAACCGGCTTCGACGGCAAAACATATATTGAAAACATGAAAGAAGGCAGAAACCGCTTCACCGTTATCCTCCCCGAAAACGGCGGCACTTGCACATTTGAGACGAACTACCCTGAAACACACAATCCGGATTCCATCCCGGAACTGGGAGACATCATATGCAGATAAATATAAAGAAAGGTCCTCTGAAAACCGCAAACCGTCTTTTCCGACAAATGACATTGCCTGCCGTATTCGGACTGCTGTCCCTGTCCGCAGGGCAAGCTTGGGCAAACAGCGGTGTAGCCGGCAGGTTTGTACAATGCACAGCGACGGTACAAGGCAACGGAACTTTCAAAGGTCATCCTGCCTTAGTATTCGGAAGTCAAAGCAATGGGATCAACCTTCTAAACAACAACCAGCCGGAAGATATTCAAGCCACCATCCACTACCAATGCACCAATAATGACATCTATACTGTAAAAGTACGCTTGTGCTTCAATATTGACGGAGGGAGAGGGTTTACAAACATATATACCCCCCGGAGAATAGTTCATAGCAGAAATAACGCCCAAACACTGCAACTATCCTTACTTAAACCCGATAATACCAACTGGGGAACGGGTAACACGCCAAACTCCCCCAGCAGTGTCGGAACAGGTGTCATGCGTATCGGGCTAAAGGGCACCTTTACTGGCAGTATCCCCATCAGAGCTAGATTAGTCAGCGGGCAAAGCAACACCATCCCCACTACGGCTTCGGATTATTACATTGCAGACTTTACCGGCAACTCCACCGTATTAAACTGGAAGGCAGAACGTTATGGTACTCCTGACCCTTCAGATTGCGGAAACGACTTGAATACAGGACAACGCTTCCCTTTTGTCGTCCAAGCCCATGTTGCACCCGTCTGCGAATTCATCTCCGCCGACGACATCGACTTCGGCACACACACCGCGGGCAGCACCAACCTGAAACAGTCGGGCAACCTTACCGTCCGCTGCACCAACGGCACGCCCTACACCGTCGGTCTGATTCCTTCCAACGGTAATCAGGAAGGCAGCGGCGAGATGAAATCCACCAACCCAGCCAATACTGACAAAGTCCCCTACCGCCTCAAAAAGGGTACCCATACAAACGCCCACCTATGGGGCAACAATCCTTCGGGATCAGGCAGCGCATTGAAATCTACCGGCGACGGCAACAGCCAAATTCACACCATCTCGGCAGAAGTAAAAAACACCGACTACACCCCGGGCGAATATAAAGACAAGGTAACCGTCGATATCCGATACTGATCCGAAAGGTCGTCTGAAAAGAAAAAACAGCATAGTTATAGAAAACACCAATCCGCCGCTATTCCTGTTTGCAAAGGAATAGCGGCGGATGTTCTCATTTGGACTCCGCCAAAAAGGTCGTCTGAAAACCTTCAAAACTTTTCAGACAACCTTCAAACCGATATGATGGCAAATCAAACCCACAAAGGAGCAAATACCATGTCAAATAAAGAATACACACAAATCGGCTGGATCGGCCTGGGCCAGATGGGCAACCCGATGGTAACGCGCCTGCTCGATGCGGGCATCGAAGTCGGCGTTTACAACCGCTCGCCCGATAAAACCGCCGACCTGCAAACCAAAGGCGCAAAAGTTTACCCCAGCCGCGCCGAACTTATCCGCGCGTATCCCGTTATTTTCCTGATGGTTTCCGACTACGCCGCCATCCTCGACATCCTCGACGAAGACACCCGCAAAGAGCTTGACGGCAAAATCATCGTCAACATGAGCACCATCGCCCCGTCCGAAAACCTCGCTGTCAAAGCCATCGTCGAAGCGGCGGGCGGAGAGTTTGCCGAAGCCCCCGTCTCCGGCTCGGTTGTCCCCGCCACCAACGGCACGCTGCTGATTCTCTTCGGCGGCGAAGAAAATGTTTTAAATCCGCTGCAAAAAGTGTTTGGCATCCTCGGCAAAAAAACCTTCCACTTCGGTAACGTCGGCAAAGGCTCCGGCGCGAAACTCGTGCTCAATTCGCTCTTGGGCATTTTCGGCGAGGCATACAGCGAAGCCATGCTGATGGCGCGTCAATTCGGCATCGATACCGACACCATCATCGAAGCCGTCGGCGGCTCTGCCATGGATTCGCCCATGTTCCAAACCAAAAAATCCCTGTGGGCAAACCGCGAATTCCCGCCCGCCTTCGCCCTCAAACACGCCTCCAAAGACCTCAATCTCGCCGTCAACGAATTGAAACAGGCAGGCAATTTGCTGCCCGCCGTTGAAACCGTTGCCGAGAGCTACCGTCAAGCCGTCGCAGCAGGTTACGGCGAACAAGACGTTGCCGGCGTTTACCTGAAACTGGCGGAACATCAGAAATAGAGTGGCCGAATCCGGCAGATAAAGGTCGTCTGAAACCCATATCCCTTTTCAGACGACCTTGCTTGTCAGATTAGCGTATTGCAACCATTCAAATAGTGGATTAAATTTAAATCAGGACAAGGCGATGAAGCCTCAGACATTACAAATAGTACGGCCAAGGCGAGGCAACGCCGTACTGGTTTAAAGTTAATCCACTATACATTGCACATCATCCCGTTGCCCGTATCTTTCAGAGGAAATTTCATGCGCCCATTCCTTTCCCTCCTTGCCGCAGGCTTTACCCTCCTTACCCTGACCGCCTGCCAACTCGAGGCAGAACATACTGCTTCCGATGAAAAAATCAAAACCGCTTCCGCTGCGTCTGTCGACTGGTCGGTACCGCAACTGTCCAGCAACGTTTGGAAAATCAGTAAGGCAGGACAGCCCGACTCTTACCTTGTCGGCACCATCCACATCGGCAAAAAAGAAGCCGTCCTATCGAAAGAAGCCGAAAACCTGCTTGCCTCCGTCGAACAACTGACCACGGAAACCGACGTATTGCCGGAAGAAAATCCGGAAACGCAACAACAATACCAACAGTTTTTCAACCAAGCCACCGACACCAAATCCCTGAAAGCCAAGCTCGGCGATAAGACTTTCCAAGCCCTGCAAGAGGCCTTCCGCATAAATCCCGAAACCGCTCCCTTGGCGGAAGCTGTTGACGGTATGAAGCCTTGGGCGGCATTCCTATTTGCCCAAAGCGTTTACCCCGCCGAATACAGCTCCACGACAGGCGTGGATATGCTGCTTTCCAAGGCAGCCCAAAAAGCAGGCAAGCCGCGCCGCTTCCTCGAAACCATGCCTCAATTAGCGGAAAGTTTTTCCGCCTTTCCCGAAGAAACCATCATCCGTATTTTGAAAACAACAACGGACGACAACCAAGACTTTCTCGAACAAACCCATGAAATGTACGGTCTTTACGAAAGCGGCAACTTTGACGGTTTCGCCGATAGCCATAAAAAATACGAACAGCAATCCCTGAAAAAATACCCCGAAATTGCCCCTTTGATGCTGAACTGGTTTCAAAACGACTTATTAGTCGGCCGCAATTTGAAATGGCTGCCTGAAATCAAAGCCCAATCTGCCGAAAAAAGTACGCTGTTCGCCGTCGGCATCATGCACCTGATGTCCGAACAAGGGTTGATCGAATTACTGCGCAAAGACGGTTATGAAGTAACGCCCATGCCCAAAGTATTGATGTGGTAACACAAATCACACAACAAAAGGTCGTCTGAAACCCGAATCCTCAGTTTTCAGACGACCTCTTGCAGGCAATACATATTCCCATACCCAAACACCACTACCCAAGGAAATCTCCCGTGCAAAAACCCGACATCATCCAAATCGTAGGCCCCGCAGGGCTGCTCGAAACCATCTACCTTCCAGCCGCGCAAACTCCTGCACGCGGCGTGGCAGTCATCAACCATCCCAATCCGTTGCAAGGCGGCACAAACACCAACAAAGTCATTCAAACCGCCGCCAAAGCCTTATCTCAGCTCGGTTTTCACTGTTACCTGCCCAACCTGCGCGGCGTGGGTAACAGCGAAGGTGTTCACGACTATGGACGCGGCGAAACGCAAGATTGCATCGCCGTCATCGACTACGCCCGCGCGCAACATCCCGAAGCCGAAAAGTTCGCATTGTCGGGCTTCTCCTTCGGCGGCTATGTCGCCACCTTCGCCGCCCAAGAGCGCGAGCCGGATTTACTGCTGCTCATCGGCGCGGCAGTACACCACTACACCGACCGCCCCGAGCCTGCCTCCGTCCCCGATGTATCGAAAACCCTGATGATTCATGGCGCGGAGGACGAAGTCGTTGAAATCAGCAAGGCTTGGACATGGGCGGAACCGCAAGGTTTGCCCGTCATCACCATCGCCGGCTCATCCCACTTCTTCCACGGCAAACTCATCGTCCTGCGCGATACCATCGCCCGATTCGTGCCGTCGGTTTTGGGTTAAGCAGATAACATAAAAAGGTCGTCTGAAAACCTAAATCCGTTTTCAGACGACCTGAGACCTTTGCAATAACATAGGTTACTAAAATTTTATGCTCAATCTCATTTTCAAAATTCAAAACCTTTCTGATTTTTCCTACTTTTTGCTCAATATTAGGAAGGTTTTAGTCAATTGAAAATTTTTTTGGCGCATTTTTATGCGTCAAATTTCGTTAACAGACTATTTTTGCAAAGGTCTCGACCTTTTTATTCAACTTTTTTGCTGCCACACCACATCCCTCACGTTTTGTACCATGAAACTCTATGTTGTCGGTCATATTCATATATAATACCGACCTTCAAAAATAATTCCCTCAATAATTACATTACGGAAATAACAAATGGAAAATACCCAAACTCCCTCCCGTTGGCGTTTTGCCCTCAAAAACGCGGGCTGGCATCTTGTCGTCAGCCTGATTCTTGCAGGCCTCGCGGCACTTTTGGTCTTCGCCGTCTGGTATCCCTATCCCTATTCAGAACTGACGGGCGGATTGAATTTGTACACTCTCGTCGTCTCGGTCGATATTGTCTGCGGCCCCCTTCTAACACTGATTCTCGCCAGCCCTAAGAAAAAACTGCGCGAACGCATTACTGATTTTTCTTTGGTCGGTATCATCCAGCTCGCCGCGCTGGTTTACGGCTTGCACAGCGTTTCCTTAGCGCGCCCTGTCGTTGCAGCCTTTGAAAAAGACCGTATCAACATTGTTACCGCCGCTGAAATCGATGAGGCGGATTTAGCCAAAGCTCCTGAAGAAATGCGTCAACTGCCGTGGTTCGGCATCGAACGCGTCAGCCTGCGCGATCCCGCAACCGTCGAAGAAGCCAACGAAAACCTCAGCCTTTCGCTTAAAGGCATAGAACCCAGTATGCGCCCAAATTGGTGGCAGCCCGACAGTCCTGCCGAACGTGCGAAAATCCGCAATGCGATGAAACCTTTGGCAGAACTTGCCATCGCCCGAAACATGAGCGAAGCGGACATCCTCAAAGCCACCTCCGTCAAACAAGCCGACAAACCTCTGTTTTTCCTGCCGCTTACCAGCGGGAAAATCAAAAACTGGATTGTCGTCATGGATGAAAACGCCGACTTCCTCGGCTATGCGCCGATTGACGGCTTTATCGACAAAAAGCCCGAATTTAAAGAAAAAGTTATCTGATAGACAATTAGGTCGTCTGAAAATAGATTCCGCCCAATACCGCCGATAAAATTTCAGATAATCTCTCACCGTCAAAATGGTCGAACCCGAAGTCAGGGATTCGGCCTTTTCCGTTTAAAGCAATCCTATCCGGTGGTATGATGGGAAACATTCGCATCATCGGATGGATATAATATGGGGACGTCAAATAGTATCTCTCCCATCCCCCATAAGATCGGATTTTGATTCAGAAAGGAAAAACATGAGCGGCAACGCATGGCTTTTTTGGGCATTGGCTTCCGCAGGTTTCGCTTCGTTAACGGCGATTTTCGCCAAAATGGGTTTGCAGGGCATCGATTCAGATTTTGCCACCTTCATCCGCACGCTGGTCATCCTTGCCGCGCTGGTCTTGTTCCTGACCTATACCGGCAAATGGCAGGGTGTGAACGGGTTTACAGGAAGAAATTGGACTTTCCTGATTCTCTCCGGCCTCGCCACCGGCGCATCTTGGCTCGCCTACTTCAAAGCCCTGCAACTGGGCAACGCTTCGCAAGTCGCCCCCGTCGATAAATTCAGCTTGGTATTGGTTGCGCTGATGGCGGTGGTCTTTTTGGACGAACGCCCCAGCACTCAGGAATGGATTGGGCTGGGGCTGGTTACGGCGGGCGTATTGACATTGGCTTTGAAACGCTAGAAATATAGTGGCTTAACTTTAAACCAGTACGGCGT